>NZ_JANKBZ010000053.1 GCF_024623785.1 Archangium lipolyticum | reverse complement strand
GGCCCACAACGTCAGCCGCCTGCTCACCCGCCGCAGGCTTTTGTGCGTCTACTTCCTGCTGCCTGCTTCCCCGGCCTGCGACGAGCCTCCAGAGCTATTCTGATCAACCCTGTGGTCGGACCAGTTCGCGCAGCGCGCGACCGGAAGGTGTCTCTGGGGCGGGTTTCTGGTTCGAACGCGCACTACCTTCGGTGTCGTCTCCGCGAATTGGGTAGGGCCGCTGGGCGGCCGACGCTCTCCTCGATACGGCGCGGCGCCGATGTCTCTCCCGACTATGTCGAAAGACTGTCGGACACTCCACTGGATGGCGGCGCTCAGGCCCCCCGCGCCCAACATGGCACCCGCCGCGGCGAGTCCGAGCTTGCCGCCGACGCGGGTGCCGAGATCGACCTTGTGATGGCAGTGGGGACACTTCGCGATCATGGATGACTCCTTCATGGGGGGCGTGCCGCTCAGGCGGCGCGCGGCTGGGAGGATGAGGTTGGGTATTGCTGACAAGGGGCTGGAAGGAGATGGAGTCGCCCTGACTTCGTATCTGCTACGGTTGACCGGAAAGGTCATCCACCGTGGCACTACCATCGCCCCATTTCGTGGTTCTCCTCGTCCTGTCCGTAGGGGCGTTGGCGGCAGCGCAGCCCCTACCGGTCCGCGAACAGCAGCAACGGCAGGTCGTCGTCCCCCTCAGTCCCGGTGAGCTGGTTCCGGAGATACGGGTGGCCGTCGGTGTCGTGACCTACTTCCACTTCGACGCCACCATCGATCGGGCCTCGGTGGAGGTGGAGGGACGGACGACGCGCTTCCAGGTCGTGGACGTAGGCGATCGGACCCTCATCCTCGAGCCCTCGGTGGAACCGGGCTCCGGGGAGAAGTTGGGCGTACGGGTGCGTTACAAGGACGGTGCTACCCCGGCGTATGCCACCTTCTCCCTCGTTTCCCACCCCGCGCTGGTGGACAAGGAGGTGGAGGTGGTGCGCCGCCCGCGCACCGTCGAGGCGCTGGAGGCGGCGCTCGCGGCGCTCCAAGCCGTGAGTGGGCCAACGGGGCTCGTCTTCTCCGGGAGGCTCGACCTCAAGGGCGTACAGGCCCGGCACATCGAGGTACCCCTGGGAACGCAGGGAGGGCTGAGTGTGGTGGAGGGAGAGGCGTACCGCGCCGGCCCGTGGGCGCTCGCCGTCGTCCGCGTGCGCAACCTCCCGGGGCAGAAGCCCTGGGAACCTGGGCAGGCGCAACTCACCCGTCCAGACGGCGCCTCCGTGAAGGTGCGCTCCGTGGAGATGAACAAGGCGCGGCTCGGGCCCGGGGAGGAGGGCCTCGTGGCAGTGGAGACGGAAGCCCCCTTCTGGCAGGCGACGGAGGCCCTCCGCCTGGAGCTGCTGGACAAGAGTGGCAGCCGGCGTCTCTCCATCCCCGAAGTGAAGCTGTAGGAGCGCCACCCCATGACGGCGGAAGTCCTTCACCCCGACCATCTCCAACCCGGCCACATGGTGGGTCCCTGGCGCATCGTCCAGGTACTGGGCCGTGGCGGCTCCTCCCGTGTCTTCATGGTGGAGCGCGACAACAAACCCTACTCCTTGAAGATGGGGCTCCTCCCTTTCTCCGAGGCCCGGGAAGAGCTCTCGGAGGAGGAGTACGTGGAGGAGATGAGCGCCTACCGGAGGCTGGCGCGCGAGGCGGCGGCCCTCTTCACCTACGCCTCCCACCCCAACCTGCTGCGCCTGTACGCGGTGGACTGCTGGCCCAACCCCAGCAACGGCTACCCCTTCCTCGTCACCGACTACGTGGACGGGGACAACTGGCATGAGTGGCGTTGGCACAACCCTCCACACGCCGCCAGGCTGGTGGACACCTACAGCGCCGTGGTGCGCACCGTGGGGGTGCTGCACCAGCGTGGCGTGTACCACCGGGACTTGAAGGCGGAGAATCTCCTCATCCGCCGGCAGGACGGCAGGCCCTTCATCATCGACTTCGGCACCGTGCGTCTGCCGGGAGCCCTCACCAGAACCCTGGGCGTACCCGAGGGCGTCATGCACCTGCTGCCGCCCGAGCTCCTGGCCTACACACGCACCGAGGCGTGGAAGAAGAACGTGCCCTTCAACGGGGGCGCCGCCGCGGACCTGTACGCCCTGGGGGTGCTGCTCTTCCAGGCCCTCACGGATTTGCACCCCTTCAACCCCGAGCTGCCGGACGAGCAGCTGGTGGCCGCCATCGCCACTGTGTCCCCAACAGCGCCCCACCTCCTCAACCCCCTGGCGCCGCGCGCCCTCAGCGACATCTCCCTGCGGTTGCTGGAGAAGAAGCCGGAGGACCGGTACCCCAGCACCGGAGCGCTGCTGCAGGCGCTGGAGCAGGCCGCCGAGCAGGAGAGGAAGTCGGCCGCCTGGAAGGTGCCGCTCTTCGAGGCCGAGCCGCGCCCGGAGGAGCCAACGCCCCAGCAAGAGGTAGCTCCGCCGACCCAGCCGCCCGAAACGGCGCGCGTGGCTCCAGAGGAGGCTCCGCGGCCGCAGGAGGCCCCTGTAACTCCCCCTGGCCGTCCCCAGCGCGCAAGGTGGTCCCGGGTGCTGTTCGCGGGCCTGACCGTGGTCGGCCTTGTCTTGTGGCTGGCACGCTCCACACTCGCACCGCCACCCGAGGCGCTACCGCCTGGGTCTGGCCAGTCCGAGAAAGGAAGCCCGCCCGTGTCCACCACTTCCCCCTCCACCTCCTCGAGTTTCCTCGCCGCCTGGTTGTGCGCCGTCGTTGGCATCGGCTGCCCCGCTGTCCAGGTGAGGCCCCCGGAGCCCGAGGACTGCCCCAGGGATGCAACCGAGGCCATGGCGGAGCTGAAGATTGAGACGGGCAGTCGTCTTCGAGCCATCGTGGACATCAACCAGCCCGGTGATCAGGGCGACACGGGCGTCTATCAGGATGGACCCGTCATCGGACGCCTCACGAGGGGTGACGGCAATCTGCCCGAGGGGACGTTGCTCCACGGACACCTCTGGACGGGGCCCGGCATCTACGACATCGCCGGGGATGTGAAACGCCCGGCTGTCCTGGGCCGCTACACGCAGACCGTGCTGCCCGATGGGCGGAAGTACCCCGTGTGCATCGTGCTGGGGGACACGGACGGGCGTGTGAAGAAGGAGGAGGGCTCCAAGCCCGGCGCCGCCGTGCTGGCGCGCGAGCTGCCTGTGAGCCCCATCTTGCGCTGGCCGTGAGGCCCATGGCGCGCCTGGTGGCCGTGGATGTTCCACCCGAGGAGCCATACGAGAAGCTCAAAGCCTTCCTGGAGCAGGGTGAGCACGCCGGGCGGTTCGAGTACGAGGAGGCATGTCTCGGCTTTCCATGAAGCGCGGGTGACGCTCCGCTTGCCTGCCCCAGGGGCCCATGTTACGCCGCATGGGTCCCCACCCTGAAATTGCGAACAAGAATCATTCTCAACATGGTCTCTCTGATTCGGAACAAGCGCGGACAGCGCCTCCCCGCGCCAGCGTCTCTGGCTGGTGTCTCCTTGCTCGTGCTCGCGACGGCCGCTGCCGCTCAGGAAGCGGAGGAGGCAAAGCCCATCACCCTGGATGTCGTCCAGGTGCAGGCGGAGCGGGAGCGCGCGACGGGTCCCGTGAAGGGCGTCATCGCCGAGCGCAGCGCGAGCGGCACCAAGACGGACACCTCCCTCCTGGAGACGCCGCAGGCGGTCTCCGTCGTGGGCCGGGAGCAGATGGAGGCCCAGCAGGCGCAGTCCATCGTCGAGGCCACGCGCTACTCGCCCGGTGTCCGGGCCGAGTCCTTCGGTGGTGACTCGCGCAACGACTGGTTCCTGGTGCGCGGCTTTCCCTCCCAGGAGGCCGGTTACTACCTCGACGGCCTGCAGCTCTTCTCCAGCTCCTTCGCCACCTGGCGCCTGGAGCCCTTCGGGCTGGAGCGCATCGAAGCGGTGCGTGGCCCCTCGTCGGTCCTCTACGGTGGCTCCAATCCCGGCGGTCTGCTCAACCTCGTGAGCAAGCGTCCCCCCACCGAGCCGCTCCGCCGCGTGGAAGCGGGCGTCAACGAGTACCTCAACGGCTACGGCGCGGTGGACCTCGGTGGGCCCATCGGCGAGAGCGAGCAGTGGTTCTACCGGGTGTCGGTGTTGGGCCGGGGTGGCAACACCCAGGTGCGCTCCATCGACAACAACCGTCTCTTCGTCGCCCCGAGCCTCACCTGGAAGCCGACGTCCGGCACGAGCCTGACGCTCCACGGCAGCTATCTGCTCGACCGCACGCGCGGCCAGAACTTCCTGCCCTACGTGGGCACCGTCGTGGACGCGCCCTACGGCCGCATCCCCACGGACCTGTTCACGAGCGACCCCAGCATGGACCGCTTCGCGCGCGACCAGGGCCTGCTCGGCTACGAGTTCGAGCATCGCTTCAACGACACGTGGACGGTGCGCCAGAACCTGCGCTTCGGCCGCCTCGGCATCGACTTCCAGACGCTCTACGGCGTGGGCTACGCCACCGCGCCCGAGGGCGCGGAGCTCGCCCGCTTCAACTTCGTGACGAAGCCTCGCGCGAGCCTGTTCACGGTCGACACCCAGGCCCAGGCCCGCTTCACCACCGGCCCGGTGCGTCACAGCGTCTTGTTCGGGGTCGATTACAAGCACTACCGCATCAATGACGTGCAGGGCTTCGAGGCCGGGGCTCCGCTCGATCTCCGCACTCCCGTCTACGGCTCCTACGTGCCCACGGAGTCGCGCTACAACCTCAACAAGACCCGCCAGAACCAGCTCGGTGTCTACCTCCAGGACCAGCTCCGGCTCGCCGAGCGCTTGAACCTGGTGCTCAGCGGACGCCACGACTGGGTGGGCGTCCAACTCACGAATCCGCTCACGCCGGCCGGGAGCTACGAGGGCACCGACGGAGCCTTCAGCGGCCGTGCCGGGCTCCTCTACACCTTCGACAACGGCCTCGCGCCGTACGTCAGCTACTCCCGGTCCTTCAACCCCGTCGCCGGCACCAACGCGGCTGGCGAGCTCTTCGAGCCCGAGTTCGGCGAGCAGCTCGAGGCGGGCCTCAAGTTCCAGCCGGAGGGCAGGTGGCTCTCGTTGGGCCTCTCGGCCTTCGAGCTGCGGCGTGAGAACTTCCTGACGACGGACGGCACCTTCCAGACGCTCCAGATTGGCGAGGCACGTTCCCGCGGTCTGGAGCTCGAGGCCAACGCGAGCCCGCTCCCGGGTCTGGACCTCATCGGCTCCGCCTCGTTCTACCGGCTGCGCGTCACCGAGGGGGCGGACTTCGAGGTCGGCAAGGCGCCCGTGGGCGTGCCGGAGCTGCAGGGCTCGCTGTGGCTCGACTACACCTTGCAGGACGGAGTGCTCCAGGGGCTCGGGGCTGGCGCGGGCGTGCGCTACGTGGGCGCGTCGTTCGCCAACCGGGACAACTCGCTGGAGGTGCCGGGCTTCACGCTCGTGGATGCCGGTATCCACTACGAGAAGGCCCAGTGGCGGGCGGCCATCAACGCCTCGAACCTGCTGGACAGCACGTACGTGTCGTCCTGCAGCTCCGAGACGGCCTGCTTCTACGGCGACCGGCGCCGAGCGATGTTCAACGTGGGCTACGCGTGGTAGCCCGGGCCCGGTAGACGCCGCTCACGCGGAAGCCCGGGAGGGGGTGGGGGCCTCCTCCATCCTCTCGGGCAGCACCTCCGCCGGACGCTTGCGCGCCAGTCCCCACGCGAGCCCGCCACAGCCCAGGGCGAGCGCGCACAGCAGCAGCTCCGCGAGGAAGACGGACGGCAGCCCTCGCGCGAGCGCCGTGAACAGGTTCACCTCGCGCAGCGCCACGTCCGAGGCGAGGACTCCCACGAAGAGCGCGGACGCCGCTCCGCACAGGCCGATGCCCACGCGCCGGGACGAGAGGCCCGGCACGAGCGCCATGACGACCGCGAACCCCCAGGCGCCGAGGAACAGGCCGAACTCCCAGTCGCCCCGCCTCGCGGCCTCCCACGGCAGCGCGCGGTTGGCGGTGAAGTAGACGGAGGAGGCGAAGGCGAGCCCCGCGGACACGCCCACCGTCAGCCGCTCCAGCAGCCGGTTGCCCCAGTGCGCGCGCCGCGCGTCCCGGCGCTCGAGCCAGATGAGGTTGCCGGTGATGAGGACGGCGCACATGGCGAGCGCGAGCAGCGCGTAGAGCGGCTTCAACAACAGGCCCCCGTAATGAGCGGCGTGCAGGTCGAAGAACACGCGCTCGAGGAAGAACGTGGGGGTCGAGGTCTCGATGCTCGTCCCGAAGGGCTCGCCACTCACCGCGTCCATGAAGGCGAAGTGGTCCGCGCCGAGGGGTGCCATCTGGAAGTAGATGGCGGCCCACGCGTTCGCGTCGCCCTGGAGCTGGAAGTCCACGTAGCGCGGAGTGCCCTCGGCCCCGGGGACGGCGGCGCGGGCCCGGGACACGAGCTCGTCCAGGGACAGCATGGGGGCCTCGCGCCCGGCGGCGGTGCGGACCGGTTGGGTATAGCCCCTCAGCTCGGTGACCCGGTTGGGGTTGCCGTCGAACACGGTGGCGGTGAAGCCCTGGCCCACCAGCGCCGCGAGACACAGGACGGCTCCCGTCCAACCGAGCATCGCGGTGAAGGGCAGCCCGAAGACGCCGAGCACCTTGTGCGCATCCGAGGACGAGAAGCGCAGCTTCATCCCGGGGCGGAAGCGCCACCACTGCTGGCGCAGGTCCTTGAGATGGATGACGAGCCCGCTCACGAGCACGACGAGCATCGCCACCGAGACCACGCCCGTGAGCTCCATGCCCCACGGCACGCGGTAGAAGAAGTGCATCCAATACAGCTCGCTCGAGAGCCGGCTCCGCTCGGGCAGCACCGCGCCGGTGACGGGGTCCATCCAGAGCACCCGCGTCTCCTTCGGCTCGAAGAGATAGGCGGTGACGAGCCGTGTCTCCTCGTGGGTGAGGAAGCCCACGTGCGAGCCGGTCGGCATCGGGCCGAGCTGCTTCACCCGCGCGAGCAGCGCGTCGAAGGAGGGGGGCTGCCCGTGCGGCGGCGCGACGTGGAACGCGGGCTCCTGCCACACCTCGAGCTCCTCGCGGAACAGCGCGAAGATGCCGCAGAAGAAGATGACGAAGAGGAAGAGGCTCGCGATGACGCCCGCCCAGGCGTGCACGTCCCACTGGATGCGGAAGGTACGGGGAGAGAGCTTCATCCGAGCCTCCGCGCCACCAGCGTGAGCACCAGCGGCAGCGCGAGCGCGGCGCACACGGTCCAGGCCACGCGCCCGTTCCTCAACAGCGGCAGTCCGCACGCGAGCCCCACCCAGAGGGGCAACACCAGGTGGAAGCCGATGAGGAAGGCCCACCCGCCCGTGACGGGGAGGAGCGCCACCAGGCCGGCGCCCACCGCGAACGCCGCCAGGGGCGCACCCACCAGGGCCGCGAGTGTCCGCGCCGGGCTGTGATTCGCCGCCTTGTTTCCCACGCCCTCGCTCACCCGTTCGCTCCCGCGAGCACCACCGGCACGAGCCCCAGCAGCCCGCTCACCAGCGCGAACGTCCGCGCGCGCTCGGGCCGGGGCGCCAACACCAGCACCAGCACCGAGGCCACCGTCATGGCGAGGACGAACAGGACGAGCACTCCCGCCACGGCCCCGAACCCGGCGACACAGCACGCGGCCGCCGCCAGCCCGGTACAGGCCGCCGCCCAGCGCGTGGGCCCTCGGGCGCCCTCGCTCAGCCACGAGACCGCCGAGACGCAAAAGGCGAGTGCCGCGAGGCTCAACACCGCGACGTCCTCCAGGCCCATGCCCCTCGCTTCATGACAATTTCGTCAATTGTGAGAATGATTTGCATTTTCATCTCGTACCCCCTGGCTGTCAAGCGAGGACGGCGGGCCCACGGGGTACCGCGTTATAGAGGCGCCACCGGAAGTCACACAGGGAGAGCACACAATGGCCAAGGGAGCCTTCTTCAACGTCCCCCTCCACGGGCACGTCAACGCCACGCTGCCGGTGGTGCGGGAGCTGGTCGATCGAGGGGAGGACATCACGTACTACCTCACCGAGTCGTTCCGGCCCCAGGTCGAGCGGGCGGGCGCGCGGTTCCACCGCTACGAGAGCACGTTGGAGGGTGGGCCCAATGCGGGTTCGGCGCTGATCCTCCCGGCCCGCATGCCCGGAGAGAGCCGCCAGGTGCTCGCCCAGCTGTTGGAGGCCGTGCGCGCGGAGCGCCCCGACTACATCGTCTATGACCCGATGTGCTTGTGGGCGTGGATGTTGGGCCAGATTCTCCGGATCCCCGCCATCACGTTCCGTCCCACCATGGCCGTCGACGTCCGCTCGGGCCAGTTCGCGGCCTTCCTCAAGAGCAGGAGCGCGGCGTTCGCGGGGCCGATGCAGCAGGCGGGCAAGGAGCTGGCGGAGCTGATGCGGGAGCATGGGCTGCCGCCGATGGACCTGCTCGGCATGTTGGGCCAGGCGGAGCCGCTGAACCTGGTCTGCGTGCCGCGCTCGTTCCAGATGGGGGGCGACACCTTCGATGAGCGCTTCCTCTTCGTGGGACCGTCCATCCGGCCGCGCGGAGACGCGGGGGACTTCCCCTTCGAGCACCTCGCGGGAGGCCCGGCGCTCTACATCTCGCTGGGGACGATCTTCAACAACTGGCCGGAGTTCTACCGGATGTGCTTCGAGGCGTTCGGCGGGACGCGCTGGCGCGTGGTGCTCGCCACGGGGCACGCGGTGAACGCCGCGGAGCTGGGGCCCATCCCCGGTAACTTCCTCGTCCGCCCCTCGGTGCCGCAGTTGGAGGTGCTGGAGCGCACGGACGTCTTCCTCACGCACGGTGGCGCGAACAGCCTGATGGAGTCGTTCGCCCATGGTGTGCCGGTGGTCGTGATTCCGCAGATGGCCGAGCAGCCGCTGAACGCCCGCCGGGTCGCCGAGCTGGGGCTGGGGCTCGCCCTGGAGAAGGAGACCGTCACCGTGGAGCAGCTGCGGCAGTCGGTGGACCGCGTCTCGAACGAGCCCGGGTTCCGGGAGAAGGCGCTGGCCATGCAGCGGGATGTCCAGGTTTCGGGGGGCTACCTCCGCGCCGCCGACGCCATCCTCGAGTTCCGCGCCCGCAAGGCCGCGTGAACCTCAGGGGTGCTGTTCGAACAGGGGGAGCTCCAGCGTGGCCGTGGCGCCCATGCCGGGGCCCTCGCTCTCCAGCGTGAGGCGGCCTCCCATCATCTGCGCCGCCAGCACGCTCGAGTGCAGGCCGAAGCCGTGGCCGTCCTTGCGCGTGGTGAAGCCGTGCGTGAAGAGCCGCTCGCGGAACTCGGGGGCGATTCCGATTCCGTTGTCCACCACCTGGATGCGCGCCCACTTCCCCTCGGCGGTGAGCCGCATGCACAGCACCCGCTGGCTCTCGGGGAGCACGTCCACCGCGTGCTTCGCGTTGCTGATGAGGTTGATGAGGATCTGCAACACCTTGTGCTTGTCCACCATCACCCGGGGCTGCACGGAGATTTCCCGCGTGATGGAGATGCCGTGGCGCTTGAGCGAGGCCAGCTGGATGCGCAGGGCGTCGTCCACGAGCTGCGCCAGATCGCACTCCACCTCCATCACCGAGGCCTTGGCGTAGTTCTGCTGCACCTGGACGATGGCGCGGATGTGGTCGATGTACCGGTGCATCGCCTCCACGTCCTCCATCAACGTCTCCTGCTCGCGCAGCAGCTCCTCGGACAGCTCGGCGAGGTAGTCCGGCAGCTGGCTGCCCCGGGCATCCCGGGTGAGGAAGTCCGCGAGCGTGCCGCGGTGCTCCTGGAGCAGGGCCGAGGTCTGCTTCACCCGGCCCACGCGCGAGGCGCCCACGTGCCTGCGCATCATCTCCACGTTGATGACGGCACTGGTGAGGACGTTGCCCACGTTGTGCAGCACGTTGGAGGCCACCTCGGCCATGCCCACCTCGCGGGCCGTGTCCACCAGCCGGGCCTGGGCCTCCTTCAGCTCGCGCGTGCGCTCCTCCACCCGCTGCTCGAGCTCGTCGTTGGCCTGGCGCAGCGCCGCCTTGCCCTGGCGGACATCCTCGTACAGCCGCGCGTTCTCGATGGAGGTCGCCGCCTGGGTGGCCAGGTGACTCAGCAGGGCGAGGCGCTCCGGGTTGAAGGCGTGGGTGGCCAGGTTGTTCTCCAGGTACAGCGCGCCGGAGAGCGTCTCCCGCCGCATCAGCGGCAGGCACAGCACCGAGCGGGCCCCGCTGCGCCGCAGGTACTCGTCGGACGAGAAGGGATGGGGCCGGGAGGCATCGTGGATGAGGACGTGCTCGTGCGTGCGCTTGACGTAGGCGATGAGGGTCCCCGGCAGCTCGTGGGGCGTGCCCTCCGTGACGGGGACGACGGCGCCGTCCGGCGAGGAGCCGGAGACGGCCGCGACCGAGAGCGTGTCCCCATCCGGCAGCAGCAGGGCGCCGCGCTGGGCGCCGGCGTTCTCGATGGCCACCCGCAGCAGGGTGGTCACCAGCCGCTCCAGGACGATCTCCCCGGAGATGGCCTGCTGCGCCTTCACCACGGAGAGCGCGTCGATGTGCGTCGAGTCCGTCGTACTGGTGGTCTCGTGGTCGGAGGGCGTGCGCGAGGGCGACAGGCCGGGCCACCGCGCCTCCAGGTGCAGGGCCTTGCCCTTGGCGCCCCACTGCCGGTACGCGGCCTGGGCCTCGCGCGCGAAGGAGAGGGCGGCCAGCGGCGCCTTGCGTGCCCGCCAGAAGTCCGCCGCGAGCTCGGCCGCGATGGCGGCGTTCTGGATGAAGCCGTTCTCGCGGGCCTGGCTCATGGCCTCTTCATAGGCCCGGACCGCCTCATCCAGCCGTCCCTCGAGCCGCGCCAGCTCCCCGAACACCATCCGCTCCGGAGCGCGGAAGGTCTCGGGGCAGCTGTCCGCCCACTCCGAGAGCTGCTGGTGGTGCCGCTTCATGGCCTCGAGCGACTTCACCCGTGCCTCCGCCTCCTGGCCCTCGCAGCTCGCGGCCAGCGCCAGGGCCCGGTAGAGGTGGAAGTCCAGGTTGTTGATGCTCCCCCTCATCACCCAGAGCACCCCGGCCGCCTGCTCCGCGGCGGCGAGCGCCTCCGCGTAGGCGCCGCACATGTAGCGGGACTTGAGCCGGGTGATCCAATAGATGGCGCGCAGGCTGCTCAGGCGCGCGGCCGTCAGGGTGGCCTCGAACGCCTGCTCGTCGAAGCCCTCCCCGCTCAGCGTGTCGAACGAGGGCGTACGCCCGCGCAACTGCTGCACGTAGCGCTGGTGGACGAGGATGGCGTCTCGCGTGTCCAGGACGCCGGCCTTGCGCGTGAAGTCGCCCCGCACGACGGACTCCTGGTAGACGTCGTCCAGGTGGTGCCCCATCACGAGGCGGTTCAAGGTGATGGCCGAGCCGCAGAAGCACGCCGCCTGGAAGTCCCCCGCCTGGACCGCGTGGTCGAAGCCCTCGAGGACGAGCTCCTGCGTCGCGGAGAGGGGTTGGGACCAGTAATGGATGAACTGCAGGCTGAAGAGCACCTTGCCCCGTTGAGAGGCCAGGTTGTGACGGTCGAGGAGCGCGCGGGCGAGCATTCCCAGCGCATGGCCTTCCCGGTACTGCTTGAAGTGGACGCCGGCCAGCATCCCCAGCCAGCTGAACCCGGAGACGGCGGTCTCCGTGAAGCCGTGACGCAGGGAGAGGGTGACGATCCGGCTCAGGTCGATGATGAGCAGGTGGACATCCGAGAAGAACGCCGTCGCGAAGAGGGCATCCAGGGCGGCCATCGCCGCCTTCATGTCCGGATCCGTCATGAGGGGAAGGTCGACGAGGCTCGCGATGGGGCACTCCCGGAGCAACGCCCAGACCTCCTCATAGGCGGCCGCCGCCTCTTCCGGGGTGGGGTGCGCGGGAATCGGCATGCCCAGCCGTGACAGGCACTCCAGGATGTTGGCGCTGGCCTCCCGGGTCCGGCCCGTCGCCACGTAGACGGCGTGCCTCGAGAGGTAGGCGGCCACCCTGTCCGTGTTGTTCCTCGCCTGGGGCAGGAGCTCCTCCGCCAGACGTTCCGCCTCGGCGGCATTGCCGCTCATGAGCTCGCAGGTCGCCCACGCGCGGCGCACCTTGAAGGCCAGCGCGGCGTCCGTCTCCCACGGGTCTCCGGGAATGAGCGAGAAGGCCATCCTGAAGTAGGTGATGGCGGGCCGGTGCGCGATGGAGGCCTGGGCCTTGAGCCCGGCCTCCGCGTTCAACCTCGCGAGCTGGTGGCGCTCCGCGGGCTCCTGGATGTGCTCCACCCCGGCGTTGAGCTGGCTCACCACGTCGAAGAGCTTTTCGCGCAGCACCTCGGGCGGGAGGCTCGCCAGCAGGGACCGGCCGATGCGCAGGTGGATGGCCTTGCGCTCCTCCTCGGAGCTGAGGGCATGGGCCGCCTGGTGGATGCGGTCATGGAGGAACCGGTACTGCTCCGGGCCGCCGCGCATCAGCAGGCCCTCCTGCAGCGCGGGCGCGAGCCCCTGCTCCACCGCTCCCAGGTCTTCCGCGTCGAAGAGGGTGCTCAACATCGGCAGGGAGAAGACATGGCCCACGCACGCGGCCAGGCTCAGCAGACGCTGCACCTGCTCGGGCAGCTGGCGCAGCTTGTCCACCAGGAAGTGGACGACGTCGTCCGGGTAGCCCGCGGTCCAGACCTCCTCGGCGTTCCACCTCCACCCGCCCTCGGGCGCGCGGGTCAGCAGGCCATCGCGGTCGAGCGCCAGCATCAGCTGGCCGAGGAAGAACGGGTTGCCGCCCGACTTCTCGTGGAGCCGTGCCGACAGCGGGACGATGACGTCCTGCCCCGCTTCTGGCAGTGCGTCCGTGACGAGCCGCTGGACCTGCTCCAGGTTCAGTGGCTCGAGCTGGAGGTCCGTCACCCGCGCGCCCGACCTGCGCACCGTCTCCACCATCAGCATCAGCGGATGGGCGGGGCTGACCTCGTTGTCGCGGTAGGCCCCGAGCAGCAGCAGCGGCGGCGTCTCCGCGTGCGTGAGCAGGTTCTGGAGGAGCTGGAGGCTGGCCAGGTCGGCCCACTGCAGGTCATCCAGGAACACCACGAGCGGGTGCTCGGGCGTGGCGAAGACGCCGAGGAACTGGCGGAGCACCTGGCCGAAGCGGTTGCGCGCGTCGGTGGGCGGCAGCTCCTGGACGGGAGGCTGCTTGCCCGCGACGAGCTCCAGCTGGGGGACGAGCTCCACCATGACCTGGCCGGACTCACCCCAGGCCGCCTGGAGGCGCTCGCGCCACCCGGCCAGCTCCTCGTCCGTTCCCGCCAGCAGTTGCTGCACCAGTCCCTGGAGGGCCTGGGCCAGCGTCGCGTAGGGGATGTCGCGGTGGAATTGATCGAACTTCCCACTCAGGAAGAAGCCGCGCCGTTGCACCACCGGCTTGTGCAGCTCCAGCACCACCGAGGACTTGCCGATGCCGGAGTAGCCGCGCACCAGCATGAGCTCCGCCTGTCCTCCCTGGCCGACCCGCTCCAGGCCTCGCAACAGCGTGGAGACCTGGGCCTCGCGCCCGTAGAGCCGCTGCGGCAGTTGGAAGCGCTGGGGCACGTCCCGGGCGCCCAGGGGGAACACCTCGCATGCCCCCTCGAGGCACTTCTCCAGGTCGGCCCGCAGCCCCTCGGCGCTCTGGTAGCGCTCCTCGGCCGTCTTGGCGAGCAGCTTCATCACCACGGCCGAGACGGCGGGGGGAAGGGTGGGGATGAGCTCGTGGGGCGGCCTGGGGTGCTGGGCCATGTGCGCGTGGAACCACTCCAGCGCATCACGCCCGTGGAAGGGGCGGCTCCCCGTCAGCAGCTCGTAGAACGTCACGCCCAGCGAGTAGAAGTCGGTGCGGTAGTCCACCAGGCGGTTCATCCGCCCGGTCTGCTCCGGCGACATGTACGCCAGCGTCCCCTCGATGAGGTTGGCGGGCGCGGCGTCCAGGTGCTCCACCCGTTGGAGCGAGGCCACCCCGAAGTCGATGAGGCGGGGGCCTCCCTCTGGCGCGGTGATGATGTTGGCGGGCTTGAGGTCCTTGTGGATGACGCCGTGGCGGTGGAGCTCCGCGAGGGTCGACGCCAGGGAGACGGCGAGCTCGAGGAAGCGCGGCACCTCCATGGGCTGGCCGACGAGCGCGGACAGGGGGTCGCCCCGCAGCAGCTCCATCATGAGCAGGGGGCGGCCGTGGACGTGCTCGTGGGAGTAGGAGCGGACCACGCCGCTTACGTTCCGCAGCCGTTGGAGGATGCTGAACTCGCGGCGGTAGCGCTCGCGCTCGCGCGGACCCGGGACGCCGATGGACGGAGTCTTGATGAGGACCGGCAGGCCATCGGACTCGCGCACCGCGTGGAGGAGCACGTTGGCCCCCGTCGTGCGCAGCGTCCCGAGGAGCTTGTAACCTGGGATGTCGAGCATCATCCGCCGCTCACCCCAGGCGGCGGAACCGGAGCTGGATGCCGCTCTTGGGCTTGGGGAAGGGGGTCATGATGTATTCCAGGTCCTGCCCCGGCACGAGCTCCCACGTGTAGTGCTTGAGCAGCAGCGCCAGCATCACACTCATCTCCACCATGGCGAAGTGCTGGCCCAGGCAGATGCGCGGCCCGCCGCCGAAGGGGATGAACGAGCCCGGCTTCCTCTGCTCGCCGCGCTCGGCGCTGAAGCGCTCGGGATCGAACCGGTTCGGCTCCGGCCAGCTCGAGCCCGCGTGCGCGGTCCGGATGCTGACGGGCACCGCCCACCCCTTGGGGATGCGGTAGCCGTTGTAGACCACGTCCCGCGTGGTGACGCGGAAGGCCCCGCCAATGGGGGGAATGAGGCGCATGCCCTCGTGGAGGAGCTGGACGAGGTAGGGCGTCGCCCGCAGCCCGTCCAGCGAGAGGGGACCCGCCATGGGGGCCACTGCCTCGCGGCCGCGCTGGAGCACCTCCGGGTGTTGGGCCAGTGTCAGCACGAGGTTGGAGGTGGCGGTGACGGTGGTGTCATGCCCGGCGAAGAGGAGCAGCTGCAGCTCGTCGACGATGGTCTCCCGCGACAGGGGCGGCTCCCCGTCCTCGCGGCGCTGGAGGAGCGAGCCCAGCAGATCCGGCGGTTGCTCGGCCCGCGTCTGCCGCTCGGCGACCACCTTGTCCAGGTAGTCGATCATCGCCTTCTTCGAGGCGAGCGCCTTGCCGAACGTCGTCCAGGGCAGGTTCACCGGAAGGGGGACGAAGAGGCCCGCCGTCCACGCCTGGAAGTGGCGCATCAGGAACGGCACGTCCACGGCGTCCTGGCCGAAGATGAGGGTGAGGGCGATCTCGAAGGCCAGCTCCCGCATGGCGGGCCACAGGGTGAGGTCGCCCGGGAGCGCCGCCCAGCGCTCGAAGTGGCGCGTGACGAGCGACTCGATGACGGGCACGAACCCGCGCATCGTCGCGTAGCTGAAGTGGGGGGCGAGCAGACGGCGCCGCTCCAGGTGCTCCTCGCCCTCGAGCAGCGACAGGCAGCGCGCCCCGAGCAGCCGGCGGATGCCCGGGCTCCAGCGGTTCTTCAGGTACTTGCCCTCGCCCGCGAAGATCCACTGGATGGCCTCGGGGCCGGTCAGGAACGCGGTGGGGGAGCCCAGCACGTGTGTCCGGAAGACGGGGCCGTACTGGCGTTGCCGGCGCTCGGAGAAGGCGCGGCTGGAGCGGAGGAACTCCAGCGTCTCGCCGATCAGCGGGAGGCCCGATCTACCGGGAGGAAGGGGGAGGTTCTCGGGCGTGGGGGGGCTGGCATCCGCCTGGGAGGTCATTGGTGGTCGTCTCCGGGCCGCTGGGGGAGGACAGAGCCCTTGTTGCCGTTCAACGATACAGGAGGTTCAAGCGGGGCGTGAGACGCCCCCAGCGGCGAGACGAGGGGAAACCTGGAGGGCGAGCGGCGGGCTCGCACCCGGGTTCAAAAGATGCCCTGACCCGGAGTGAGAACGTTGTCCGGATCGAACGACCGCTTGGCGAGCACGAAGTGCCCCCAGAGGGGATGGAAGTGCTCACGCCAGTCGGCGGAGCTCATCTGGACGGAACCGACGGGGTAGCGCTTGCCTCCCACGCAGGTGAGCTGGTCGAGGATGGCGTGGTTCCTCGCGACGAGGGCCGCCGCGTTCTCCGGGGTGGGCGGGACGGCGGTGCGCAGCAGGGAGAAGAGGAAGGCGGTGCGCCCCGTGGGGACCCGCGCGAAGGGCGCGGTGAGCCGGCCGGGGTGGAAGGGGTAGAGGAGGATGGGCCCCTGTCCCATCTCGGACTCGGGCGTCTGGGCAAGCACCTGCTCCACGAAGGAGGCCGTCACCCGCCCGGGGACGAAGTTGTCCAGCCACGGGTGGGGGAAGTCCCAGGCGCCGGTGCTCTTGAGGAACTCCACCAGCGGCGCGAGCCGGTTGGCGAAGTCGAAGTAGCTGCTGTCCGTCACCTGCAACGAGCCCGGCTCGAAGGACAGGCCGGCGAGCAGCCGCGCGTCGTCCGGCTCGGAGCCAGGAGCGAAGTACTTCACCACCTCGAGCTGATAGGCCCGGCCGCTGCCCGTGGAGACGACGGAGCCCTCGACGTATTCGAAGCGGCCATCCGCGATGAGCGTCTGCTGGTCCCGCAGGAAGCGGGGGAGGTCGTGGTAGAGCGCGAGATAGGTGCGCGCCCGCGGCGGTACGTCCACCAGGCGGACCCGGGCCCGCACGATGATGCCGAACTGGCCCAGGCCCGCGCGCACGGCATCGAAGAGCGGCCGGTTGCGGAAGGGGGAGCACCGCACGAGCTCCCCGCGGCCGGTGACCACGTCCATCTCCAGAACGTTGTCCACCTGGAGGCCCCAGCGGAACGTCTGCCCGCCAATGCCTCCCACCGACAGCGTGCCTCCGATGCTCAGGTCGATGTAGTCGGTCAGCGTCGGAGGGCTCTTGCCCAGGGGCAGGGTGGCCTCCAGCAGGTGGATCCACCGCAGGCCCGCGTCCACCCACGCGCTCGTCGCGTCGATTTCATGGATGGTGGAGAGCGCGGACATGTCGATGACCACACCGGCCTCCACTTGCGATTGGCCATGGGTGCTGTGGCTCTCGCCGATGCCGCGCGCGCCGGCCACCTTCAGGCCGTGCGCACGTGCGAAGCGGACCATCTTCACGATGTCTTGCACCGAGCCCGGGACGAGCACGGCCCAGGGCGTCCGGTGGACGATGTGGCCGTAATCCTCCGCGGCCCGTGTGCGTGTCGCCGCGTCCGTCAGGAGCTGTCCGTCCAACGCAGGCAGGCCGATGGCGCCTGGCTCCGGAGTGGAGGCCCAACTGCGGCTCACGGGGTTGAACAGGGTGACCACCGTCACCAGGGCGCCTCGAAGGATCGTTCGACGTGGCAGGGCGCGGCTCGACATGGGCTGCTCGCTTTCTCGTGTGAGGCACAGCGATGTTCATGGCTGTGCGGGGCCGTCCAGGACAGCTTTCTGACAGGCGATCCCCTGTATAGTCCGCGAGGGAATTTCCGCGAATGGCCTGGTGTCGTTCCGAATTCGGCCCGTCTTCCATGCATCCATCTTCTGGCCCTCGAGCCCCTCTTGCCCGATCGACGCTCCTCAAGATGGGTGCTCGCATCGCGGTCATCATCGCCCTCTCCACGCTCTTCAGTTACCTTCACATGCGTCATGCCCTGCGCAAGGAGACCCTCGCGCAGTTGCAGCAGCATGTCTCCGAGCGCGGCCAGCGGGAGGAGGCCATCTTCCTGCAGGCGGAGGACAATCACGCCTTCCTCAAGAAGGCCCTGCTGGAGAGGATTCGAACCCTCCAATCCCAACAGGAGGACGTGAACGCACGCTTCGACAGCCTGTTCACGCGGCTGCCCGATGGCACGATCCGCAACCGGCCCGAGATCCTCGATGGCACGCGGATGGTGCAGCTCTTCATTCCACGCAACGCGGCCCTCGATGCCGGGTTGCGCACCCGGCTCATGGCCGCGCATGACGTGCTCACCTGGTACGGGCCCGCCTTCCATGTCCGTTTCAAGACGAGCTACATCGCCTTTCCGGAGGGGGCGATCGTCGGCTTCTGGCCAACGGATCCCACCTGGAGCCAGGCGCTCCCGGCGGACTTCTCGGTCACGCAGTATGAGGACTACACCCTCAGCACGCCCGAGAAGAATCCCCAGCGGCGGACCATCTGGACGGGCATCTACAAGGAGACCGTCTCCAAGATCTGGATGGTCTCGGTCGCCACGCCGGTGGACCTGGACGGCCGCCAGATCGCGACGCTCGGCCATGATCTCTTCCTCGAGGAGTTGATGACCCGGACCATCAAGGAGCACGTCCCCGGGGCCTACAACGTGCTCTTCCGCGACGATGGCCAGCTCATCGCCCACCCGGACTTGAAGCTCGCGAGCGCCACCGTTGCCTACAACATCTTGAGTGACGCCAGCCGGCCGGACGTCGCCGACAGACTCCTGGACACGGAGGAGGACGCGGCCCACCTGCGCGAGCTCTTCGAGCGGTTGGAGAGCCGCCAGGCCGATCAGGCCACGCTGGAGATTCCCAGGTACGACGAGTACGTCGCCGTGACGCGGCTGCGGGGCCCCGGGTGGAACCTCGCCACGGTGCTGCCCGAGAGTGTGTTGTCCCAGCCCGCCTTCCTGGCGGCGCGCTACGTCCTGCTGCTCGGCATCGTGTCGCTGCTGGTGGAGCTGGCCATCATGTTCCAGGTGCTCCAGCAGCAGATCACCCGCCCGCTGCTGAACTTGAGCCAGGCCACCGACAAGGTGGCGGCCGGTGACTTCAAGGTGACGCTGGACACCGCACGCGGTGACGAGCTGGGGCAGCTGGCCCGCGCCTTCCAGCTCATGGCCGACGAGGTTCAGCGGCGCGAGGAGGCCCTGCGCCAGACCAACGAGGGGTTGGAGCAGCGCGTGGAGGAGCGCGCCCGCGAGCTCAAGGAGGTCAACCAGCAGTTGGTGCAGACGGCGCGCCGCGCGGGCATGGCGGAGGTCGCCACCAACGTGCTGCACAACGTGGGCAACGTGCTCAACAGCGTCTACACCTCGGCCCAGGTCGCCAAGGAGCGGGTGAAGGGGATGAAGCTGGAGCACGTGAGCCGGGTGGCCCACATGCTCGAGCAGCACCAGGAGGATCTCTCGGCCTTCCTCTCCCAGGACGAGCGCGGACGGCACCTGATGCCCTTCCTGAACGGGCTGGGAAGGAACCTGGTCGAGGAGCGCACGGAGATCGTCTCGCTGCTCGACGACGTGGGCCGCTACACCGAGCACATTGGCGACATCGTCAAGGTTCAACAGAACTACGCCCGCACGCCCCGGATGCACGAGCCCGTCAACCTGGCGGAGCTGCTGGAGGACGCCTTGCGCATCAACTCGGCCGGGCTCACCCGCCACCACGTGAAGGTGCAGCGGAACCTGACGCCCCTGCCTCAGGTGATGACCGACAAGCACAAGCTGCTGATGATCCTGGTCAACCTGGTCAGCAACGCCAAGTACGCCCTGGACGAGGCGCCTTCGGGCGAGCGGGTGCTGACGGTGAAGCTGGAGCAGGCCGCCGCCGACCGCTTCCGCATCGACATCCACGACAACGGCATGGGCATCGCGCCGGAGATGCTCACCCGCATCTTCCAGTACGGCTTCACCACGCGCGAGGAAGGGCACGGCTTCGGTCTGCACTCCAGTGCCCTGGCGGCCCAGGAGCTGGGCGGCTCGTTGAGCGTCCACAGCGAGGGGCTCGGGCACGGAGCCACCTTCTCCCTGGAAGTGCCCTTCGCCCCGGTCCAGCCTTCGACCCACGCGTAGAAAAAGTTCCCACGAAATCGGGCTCCAGCGACCCAAGGGAAAGGCCCTTGGGAGAGGAACCCGAATGATGAAGAAACTGAAGGCGGTAGCCGTTGTCGCGGTCTTCGCACTGGCCATGGCCTGTGGTTCGCCAGAGGAGGCCGCTACCGGAGACTCGCTCGGTGTCATGACCGCGGCGAGCGATAGGGCCTGCTTCGTGAGCTGCAACATGGCCTACAACAGCTGCGTGGCCGCGAGCCCCGGCTCCATGGGGCTCTGCTCCATCCGTCAGCAGCTGTGTTACCAGGATTGTGGCATCGATGAATCCATGCCGCCGTCGTCCTCGGTGACCTTCTACGCCGTGGGCGATGGGAACGGGGACGACTCCAGCGATTTCTACCGCTTCACCTATAGCGGTGGGGTCATCAGCGGCTTCGTGAAGATCGGGGAGACAGGGGTGGTGCTCAATGACCTCGCCCTGGATGCCTACACGTCCACCTTCTACGCGATGGGCGTGAACGGCTCGCTCTACACCCTCAATGCATCGACCGGGGCCGCTACCCGCAGGGGGTACGTCGGAGGCTTCGTGAACGCCATCGATTTCTGCGGCAACGTGCTGTACGGCTGGGGCGGCGACACGCTGTACACGCTCGATGCGGCCAGTGGAGCGGTGGACGTCGTCATCGGCTCGGTCGGGTTCTCCTCGTCCGGAGACCTCGCCTGCTCGCTCTGGGGCAACCTGTATGGCTCCGGGAAAAGCACGTCGTCCTCCGATGCCCTGATCAAGATCAACAAGTTCTCCGGCCAGGGCACGAGGATTGGCAACTTCGGCTACAGCGGCGTCTACGGTTTCGAGATCGACCAGAGCGACAAGCTCTTCGGCGCCTACGCGACGAGCCACTCCATCGTTCTGCTCTCCGTCAATCCCAACACGGGAGCCGCGACGCCGGTGGCCAGCTACCCGACCTCCGCGGGTATGAACGGAATGGCCACCTACAACATGGCGTACTGAAGGGGAAAGGACCCCCGCGCCTCGGAACGGTGGGCCTGCCCCGGTTGTGTGGCAGGCCCACCGGCGTCAGGGCGACTGGACGATGATGTCGTCCACGTACACGCCATCGAAGTTCTTGGTGGCGTTGGACTCGAGGCGGAAGCGGACGCGCAGCGTCGACTTGCCGGACAGCGTCAGGTTCAGCGTGCGCACCGCCCACGCCTGGTTGCCCGCGTATTTCGCATTCGGGATTGGCTGCCAGGCGCCGCCGTCGATGCTCATGTCCACATAGACGAAGTCCTTGTTCCGCTCCGTGCGCGCCTTCATCCAGAACTGCACCGACACCGACGTGAGGCCCGAGACGTTCAGCGGGGCCGCCAGCTCGGCGTAGCTCACCGTACCAGCCGCGTACTTGCCGCCCGCGCTGTCGGTGAGGCTGTGGTTCGAACTGTGGAAGTTGGCGGTGGTGAGGCTCCACACCGCTCCCGTGGAGGGCGCCGGCAGGTTCCACGCGCCCGTGCCGCTCTCGAAGTCGTCCGCGAAGAGCGTGCGCCGCGTGGTGAAGCTCGAGGTGAAGGGCACCACCATGGGGTTGCCCGCCAGGTCCTTCACCCCGCTCACCTGTACCTCGTAGGAAGTCTGTGAGCCGAGCAGCACCGTCGGCGTGAAGGTGGCCACGCGCAGGACGGCGTCATAGCGGAGGGTGCCCGCCACGTACGTGCCGCTGGAGACCTGGAGCAGCCGGATGCCCGTGAGGCTCGTGCCGTCCACGCCCTCGCTGAACGTCACCGTGATGGGGTCCGAGGAGGCCACGGCCGTGGCTTCGTTCGCCGGGCTCACCGCCGTCACCGAGGGAGGCGTGGTGTCCGGCTCCATGCTCGTGGTGAAGGACCAGCTCGTGGCCGTGGTCATCGCGTTGCCGGACAGGTCCTTGATGCCCGTGAGCGACACCGTGTGCGCCGTGGAGGCCGCCAGCACGGCCGACGGGGTGAAGGTGGCGGTCCAGTTCGCCGCGTCGTAGTGCACCGAGCCCGTCACGCGCCCGGCCGTGCCGGTGAGCGTGAAGGTGGCGTCCGTCACCGTCGCGGGGTCCACCGCTTCGGTGAAGGTCACCACGACGGTGGTGTTGCTGGCCACACCCGGGGCCCCCACTCCCGGGTTGCGGAAGGCGATGCCCGGGGGCGTGGTGTCCGCCGCGGCCGTGGTGAAGTCCACCTGCACGTCCGAGGGGAAGAGGTTGGGCTGTACGGCGTCATCCGAGGTGATGCCGGAAGGCCCTCCCGCGAGCGTGAGGGTGTAGTCCATCCCGGCGACGTAGTTGCTCCCCGTGGGCTCCACGCGCAGCCGCCGGTTGGCCGCGTCGTAGGAGAAGCTCGTCGCCACCGGGTTGCCGGTGAGGGCCTCCTCGAGTCGAACGGCGGCGGTGGTGAGGCTGGCCTGGGCGATGGGCTGGTCGAACTGGACGAGAAACGCCGAACCGAGCGGGAAGGCCAACTCGCCGTCCCGCGGCACGGTATCCGCTCGCAGGTTGACCTGGACGGTCAGGGTGCTGCGGACGGAGCAGCCCGGTCCGCTGGTGGCGTCGAGCGTATAGGTCGTCGTGTGCGTGGGGCTCGCCACCGGCTGCGCCACGTCGGAGGCCGAGAGCGTGCAATCCGCGCGGTTGCAGGACCATGTGTAGGTGGCGGCGGAGACCGGCGCGGGCCCGATGACGCTGGAAGCGCCCGGATCGAGGTTCAGGTCCGTCCCGGCGCTGCCCGGGTGGGGGAGGACGGTGACGACGGTGTCCGCCGAGGCCGTTTGCGAGAGGGCGTCGGTGACCGTTTGGGTGAAGGTGGTGGTGAGTGGCGGCACCACGGTGGGCGAGGCCACGGTGGCGCTGTCGAAGCAGCCCGTGCACACGGGGCTCGCGCTCCACGCATATGCATAGGGCGGCATCCCGCCACTGGCCGGCAGGCCGATGGAGACGGACTGGCCCGCGCAGATGACCTTGTCCCCACCCGAGCTCGCGCTGAGCGGTGAGACTCCCGCGTCCGTGCCGGTGCCGCTTCCGGCATCCACGTCCGTGCCGGTGCCCGCGTCCATGCCGGTGCCGGTGCCCGCGTCCGTGCCGGTGTTGCTTCCGGCATCCGCGTCCGTGTTGGTGCCCGCGTCCGAATCGGTGTCGCTTCCGGCATCGGCCGTGCCCGCGTCCGCGCCCGGGCAGGTGGCTGCACCAGGGCATGTGCCGGAATCGACGCTCCCCGCGTCACCGCTGCCCGAGCCGGAGCCCGAGCCCGCATCCGTTCCTATCGGAGTCGTTCCGGAGTCCGGTGGCGACTCGACCGTCCCGTCCGAGCCGGAGCCGGAGCCCACGTTGACCTTTGGTGCGTCACCGCAGGCCACCAACACGCACGCCACCAGCGGCGCCAGCCACTTCGCACGCAACGATTGGTTTCGAGCACTCATGTCCGCTCACCCCTGCTCCGTTCGGCGGACGAACCCACCGGGACGGGACACAGCAAGCGTAATTATTTTCAGTGAAACTGAGAAATGTTGGGGTGCCACTGTTTCCACCCGGGGAGCTCCCCATGAAGCCTCCCCGTGAAATCGCAGCGAGAAAACAGAGGCGGAGCCATTTCCGGCGCCGTGGGGCCGGGCTACCAGGTGACCGGCATCTCGTGCACGCCGAGCAGGTTGTCGTTCTGCTTGAAGGGGATGTCCTCGACGGGCACGGCCAGCCGCAGGGTGGGGACGCGCTGGAACAGCGTGCGGAACACCACCTCGAGCTCGATCAGTGCGAGCGCGCGTCCCGTGCACAGGTGGATTCCATGGCCGAGGGCGAGGTTGCGGTGCGGCGGGCGGTGGATGTCCATGCGGTCCGGGTCGGGGAAGACCGTCTCATCGCGGTTGGCCGAATCCGTCTGGACGAGCACACCCTCACCGGCGCGGATGAGCTGGCCGCCCAGGGTGATGTCCTCCGTGGCGACGCGTTGTCTTCCGCTGTTCGAGACGGTGACGTAGCGCAGGAGCTCCTGGACGGCCGCGGAGAGCTTGGAGGGCTCATCCGCGATCGCACGCAGCTCGCCGAGCTGCTCCGGGTGGAGCAACAGCGCCATCGTGCCCATGCAGATCATGTACGCAGTGGGTCCGTGCCCGGCGTGGAACAGCATCTGGAACATGGCGGCCGCGTCCTGCGCGCTCAGCGTTCCCCGCCGCACGTGCTCGGCCGCGATGCGGCCGATGAGCGTGTCGCTGGGGTTGCGCACGTTCTCCTCCACCAGACGTTGGAAATAGCCCTCCATCTCGTCCAGCGCCCTTCCGGCTGCATCCTTCGTCGAGTCGCGGGAGCCGATCGTGCAGCTGAGGCCGTGCAGGTACACGTAGTCGTCGTAGGAAACGCCGAGCAGCTCGCAGATGACGCGGATGGCCATGGGGAGCGCGAAGGCCGCCAGCAGGTCGACCGGCCGCGGCCCGGCCAGCATCGTGTCGAGCGTCTCGTCGACGATGCTCTGGATCCGCGGCCGCAGGGTCTCCATCCGCCGCGGCGAGAACTCCTGCACGAGCATGGCCCGCTGGACCCGGTACTCCGAATCGGGGCGGAAGGGGAAGGGAAGGGTCCGCTCCAGCCGGGCCGCCGATGAGGGCGACGTGTGCGGGAAGCCCGGCAGCCTGAAGTCCAGGCTCAGCCGAGGGTCTCCGAGGGCCTCGGTGGCGTGGTCGTAGCGGGTGATCAGCCAGGGCGTGCTGCCGTCCCACACCCGGACGCGAGTCATCGGCGCCTCCTTCCTGAGCTGCTTGTACGCGGCCGGAGGGTCCAGCGGGCACCGCCAGTCCTTGGGCAGTGGATAGGAATCGGTCATCGTGACGCTCCTGAGGGTTCGAGAAGTGCGGCGGCCCCTGCCACCGTCGGGTTTGCGTACAGGTCGCGCAGCCCGATGTGAGGTCCGAGCTCGGCACGTACCCGGACCGCGATGTCGATCAGCTGCAGGGAATGGCCGCCGAGGCGGAAGAAGTCGTCGTACGGGCCGACGGCCTCGAGCCCCAGCACGTCGGAGAAGATCCGGGTGAGGGCCCGCTCGGTGGCGGAGCGCGCGGGCAGCAGGCGGGACACCGGCACACCGGGTGCGGCGGCGCGCAGGACCTCCTCGTAGGCCGACAGCAGGCCGTCGACGAAGCCGGTGTCGAACATGCTCTCGTCGAACTCGGCCCAGACGATGCTCGTGCCGTCGGGGGTCTCCTCGACACGAACGGTGAGCTCGAATTTGGCGGTGGCGAAGTCCAGCAGGTGTTCCTTCACCGAGCAGCCGTGCAGCTCCAGCGCGCCGATCGTTCCCAGCGGGTGATGGGCGAAGTTGACCTGGACGATCGGCGACCGGGTGGGATCTCTCGGTGGAGCGAGCTCGGCGACGAGCTGCTCGAAGGGCAAATCCTTGTGCGCGTAGGACGCGGCCAGTGTCCCGGCCACCCTCACGAGCAGCTCGCGGAAGTCCGGGTCGCCGCTCAGGTCGATCCGCAGCGCGACGGTGTTGACGAAGAACCCGAGCACCCGCTCGATCTCGGGCGGGTCGCGGTTGGCCACGGCCAGACCGAGCAGCACCTGCTGCCTGCTCGCGGCGTGTCCGAGCACGACCCCGCAGGCGGCGGCCAGGACCGTGAAGACGGTCTGACGCTCGGCACTCGCGAACGCGCGCACCGCGGCGGTGACCTCGGTGGGGAGAACATGATGCATGCGCCGTCCCCGTCCCAGCGCGCGGCGGGGCGGGACGAGGTCCAGCATCAGCGGGAGCCCGGACAGCCGCTGGCGCCACCAGCGTGACAACTCCGCGCGGCGCGAGTCGGTGAGCTGCTCCCGCTGCCACTCCGCCCAGTCCGTGTACCGCACGGGCAGCTCGGGCAACCCGGCGGGCTCACCGAGGACCGCCGCGCGGTAGGCGATGGCCAGCTCCTCGAAGAAGACCTGCAGCGAACATCCATCGGCCACCAGGAGATGCGCCGAGAACACGAGGAAGTGCGTCTCCGGACCTGACCGGAGCACGGTGAGCCGCAGCAGCGGCCCGTTCTCGATGTCGAACGGCTGGGAGACGAGGGCTTCTGCTTGCCGCGGCGCCTCGGATTCGTCCGCGACGTCGAGCACGTGCAGGTGTCCGCGTCCGTCTGGCAGCACGTGTTGGTGCGTGCCGAGTGGGAAGACGGTCCGCAGGGATTCGTGCCGGGCCACCAACACGTCCACGGCCGCACTCAAGGCGGTGGTGTCCAGTGGGCCCGTCACCCGGAAGCAGCGGGCCGTGCTCTGGGCGAAGCCCGAGGGGTCGAGCCAGTGCAGGAAACACAGCCGCTGCTGGGCGAAGGACATGGGGCACGCGATCGTCATGCGCGCGGCCGTCTCACGATGGTGGGCCGAGCGGGCGGCAGGGTGGTGAGCGCGCCAGCCAGCTTCGCGACGGTCGGGCCCGCGAGGATCGTGGCGAGACCGACCTCCCGGCCGGTGGCCCGGGTCACCCGTGAGGCGAGCCTCAGGGCCAGCAGTGAATGCATGCCCAGCTCGAACAGGTTGTCGTGGACACCGACCCGCTCCACCTTCAGCAGCTCGACGACGATCGCGGCGATCTGGCTCTCGGTCTCGTTCCTCGGCGCCACGAACGGCGTGCTCGCGTCCCCGTGGGGCGTTGGCAGGCGGGCCCGGTCGAGCTTGCCGTTGGTGTTCAACGGCCATGCGTCGAGCACCATGACGGTCTCGGGCACGAGGTGTCCGGGCGACCTGCGCGCCATGTCCTCGCGCACGGCCTGGCCGGACACCGCGGAGCCCGGTGCGGCCAGGACGTAGCCGATGAGCCGTGGCTCGCCCCCCTTGCGCTCGACGACGGCGGCGGCGTCGGTCACCCCGGGATGGGCGGCCAGTGCGGCGCGCACCTCGGCCAGCTCCACCCGGATGCCGCGGATCTTCACCTGTTCATCGCGGCGGCCCAGGAACTCGATCACCCCGCCGGGGTGCCACCGGCCCAGGTCCCCCGTGCGGTACAGCCGTTCGTCCGGTGACGACCCGAACGGGTTCGCCACGAACCGCTCGGACGTGAGGTCCGGCCCGCCGAGGTACCCCCGCGCGACGATGGGTCCGCCGATGCAGATCTCCCCGACCACGCCCGGCGGAACCACCTGCGAGTGCTCGTCGAGCACGACGAGCTGGGCGTTGGACAGTGCCCGGCCGATCGGCACACTGGCGCCCTCGACGTCCTGCCAGTCCTCGAGCCGCTGAGCACTGGCCAGGATGGTCGCCTCGGTCGGGCCGTAGGCGTTCGTCACCCTCGTGACTCCCTTGCGCCGCAGCGCGCGGAAGGCGTCCGGGGAGACGACATCGCCCCCGACCAGTACCCTGTCCAGGTGGCCGAACGCCTCCGGAGCCTCCGCCACCAGGGGGTGGAACACCGCGGGCGTGAGCAGGGCGTGGGTGACCCCGCTGCGGGTGAGGCACCGCGCCAGGCCGTGGATGTCCCAGCCGGGCGGCAGGAAGTGGATGGCCGCGCCCTTCAGCAGCGGGCCCCAGATCTCCAGCACCGACACGTCGAAGGCGGCCGACGCCATGGCCAGCATCGTCTTGCCCGGCACCAGGTCGACCACGTCCGTTCCGTACAGACGGGCCACGACCGAGCGGTGCTCGATCTGGACGCCCTTGGGCCTGCCGGTCGACCCGGACGTGTAGATGACGTACGCGAGGTCGGTGGGCGCTCCCGAGGGCAGCGGGAGCTCCGGCACGTCGTGGACGTCGTCCAGCCTCACGACCGGGATGCCCGTGACGAGATGGGCCAGCCCCGCCGTGGTGACCACGGCTCGAGCCCCGGCGTCCTGGACGAGCCTCTCCAGGTGGGAAGGAGGATGGCGAGGCTCCAACGGGAGCCAGGCCGCACCCGACTTCAGGACTCCCAGCTGTGCCACGACGAGCTCGGCCGAATGCGGGGCGCACACCGCCACCACATCCCCGTGGCCGATCCCCATCCCGCGGAGATGCCGCGCGAGCCGTCCCGCGAGGCGCGTGAGCTCGCGGTAGGACATGGGCGAGTCACCCGATGCCACGGCGGGGGCATCCGGAGTGCGCTCGGCCCAGTGCTCGACGAAGCTGGGCAGCCATCCCGCCGGTGCGTCCACCCGGGGGCCCGAGGAGACGAGCGCCCGCCGTTCCGCGTCGTCCAGCAGGGACAGCCTCGATACCGGGGTGTCCGGGGCGGCGGTGATGGAACGCAGCAGCCGCTGGTAGGCGGACAGCATTCCGGTGATGAAGAACTCCTCGAAGAGGTCGGAGTCGAACTCCCATGCGAGCAGGATTCCTTGCAGGGACGAGCGCGGGCTGGGGAGCACGGGGGCATCGGACCGGGGGATGTGGATGATGTCTCCGGCCAGCCTGCTGCTGTGCCCCGGCTCGGCGTAGCGGGGGACGGCGACGACGGACAGCTCGAACTTGGCCGAGCCGTTGCTGAGTCCCTCGATGATGGAGACCTCGAATGGGGACGCGCCGAGCGCGCCGGGTGCCGAGTCGTGAAAGCTGAACATGGCCTGGAGCAACGGGTTGAACCCGCCATGATGCCGCGCGGGCGACTCCGCGAAGATCATCTCGTACGGCAGCTCCTGGTTGTCGTAGACGGCCAGGGAGGTCCGCCGCACCCGAGCGAGGAGCTCCTCGAAGGTGGGGTCTCCGTGCAACCGTCCCCGCATCACGACATTGTTGACGAACATGCCCAGCAGGTTCTCGGTGTCCTGCCAGCGCCGGTTGGCGACCGCGGAGCCGACGAGGATGTCTCGTGAGCCGGTGTACCTGTGCAGCAGGACGAAGAACGCCGCGAGGAGCGTGTTGAACAGGGACGTGTTGTTCCGGTCGGCCAGGGCCTGCAAGCGGCGCGCGAGCTCACCGTCGAGCTCCATCCGGGGCGCGATTCCGCGGAACTTCCTCGCTCCGGGCTCGGTGCGGCGGGGGAGCTGGAGCACGGTTTCCGCGCCTTCCAGCTCCTGGCGCCAGAAGCGGCGCTGCGCCTCCGCGGCCTCGGTGCCGCACCACTCCCGCTGCCAGCGCGCGTAATCGGTGTACTGCACGGGCAGGTCCGGGCGCCGCACCTCGCCGTGGCGTAAGAAGTCGGTGTAGCCATCGAGCAGGTCGCGGACGAAGACGAGGAACGACCAGCCGTCGTGCACGATGTGGTGTTCGACGTGCACGAAGACGTGCTCGTCCGCGCGGAGCCTGAGCAGCAGCCAGCGGAACGGCCTGCCATCGGCGAGCGAGAACGGCGTCTGGAGCATCTCGCGAACGGCCGCACCGACCAGGGCCTCCTGTTGGGCTTCATCCGCGCCGCTGAAGTCCCGCAGCGGAACCTCCACCGCGAAGGGCGGATCCACCTCACACCGCAGCTCTCCGTCCACCTCGGGGAAGCGCGTGCGCAGCACTTCGTGGCGCCGGACGATGTCGGTGAGGCTGGCGTGCAGCGCGGTGATGTCCAGCTCACCCGCCAGTCTGAGCACCGCTTGCGTGTGGTAGGCCGCCGCGTCCGGGTTGAGCTTGTGCATCAACCACACCCGCTGCTGGGCGTACGACGGAACGGGCTCCGCGCCCGGTTCAGCCATCTTCGGCCCCGACTCCGCGCCGTCGCGCCGGTCACCAATCCGTGCCGCGATCTCCGCGACCGTGGGGGACTGGAGAACGGCACTCAGCTCGAGGTGCGCACCCAGCGCGCCGCGCACCCGGGCGGCGAGCTGCGTGGCGAACAGGGAATGGCCACCCAGCTCGAACAGGTTGTCGTGCACCCCGACCCGTTCCAGCCCGAGCAACTCCGCCGCGATTCCCGCCACGGCCTCTTCCCCGGGGGTCCGCGGCGGCTGGTAGCCGGTGCTGTCCGGACGTTGTGGCCGGGGCAGCCGGGCGCGGTCGACCTTGCCGCTCGTGGTCATCGGCCATGCGTCGACCGGTACGATCACATCCGGTACCAGATAGCCGGGCAGGTGACGGCGGAGTCCGGCGCGTACCGCGTCGGCCGACAGCTCCGCTCCGTCGGCCGGTAGCACGTAGCCCAGGAGACGCTCACCCCGTCCGTCGACGACGGCCACCGCGTCACGCACGTCCGGCAGCGCGAGCAGTGCGGCCTCGACCTGGCCCAGCTCGATGCGCGCGCCGCGGACCTTGACCTGGTCGTCGCGCCGGCCGAGGAACTCGATCGTTCCGTCCGCCAGCTGTCTGCCGACATCGCCGCTGCGATACAGCCGGCGTCCTGGCTCGGGGCTGAACGGATCGGGAACGAACCGCTCGGCGGTGAGGCCGGGCTGTCCCAGATACCCGCGCCCGACACCCTCTCCACCGATGCAGAGCTCCCCCGGAGTCCCGTGGGGAACCGGCCGCAGGTGCTCGTCTAGGAGGACGACGTGGGAGTGGGAGATGGGACGGCCGATGGGCACCCGCTCGCCGTTCTGGGCTCCCACGGTGTGCAGCGTGCTGGCCACCGTCACCTCTGTCGGGCCGTAGCCGTTGATGAAGCGGTGGAACGCGGCCCATTGCCGGGCGGTCTCCGGGAGACACACGTCACCGGTGCTCAGCACCACCTCGAGGTGGGTGAACCGGCCCGGCCGCAGCGTGCGCAGGACCGCCGCGGGCAGCACCGCGTGGGTGATGCGGCGGGTGAGCAGCACGTCGGCCAGCGGCTCACCGGAGATTCGTGAGGCGTCGATGGTCTCCAGCCGGCCGCCGTTGGCCAGCGCCAGCAGGACTTCGAACAGGGCCCCATCGAAGGCTGGATGGGCGAACTGCAGCACCCGCGTGTCTGGCCCCAGCGCTCCCAGGGAGTCCCGCTGGGCGAGGATCAGATTGGCGACACCCCGATGGTCGATCATGACCAGCTTGGGCTCACCGCTCGAACCGGACGTACAGATGATGTACGCCAGATCCTCCGGGGTGAGCGCCATCCCCTCCGCCGCGTCCTCGCTCCCTGGCACGGTGGGGTGGAGCGCACTGCCGAGGTCCAGGTGGGGCACACCCGGTACGGCGCTGGCCGGCGACAGGTCCACCACCAGCGCCGCTCCCGCCTTCCGGATGACCTCTTCGCGCCATGCCGCCGGGTGCGCGGGAGCCAGCGGGAGATAGGCCGCACCGACCCGCCAGATGGCGAGCAGGGTCTCGATGAAGACGGGTCCCCGGTCCATCACGAGCGCGACCACATTCCCGCGACCGATACCCCTGGCTCGCAAGACTCCAGCCAGGGCGCGGGTGCGCTTGCTCAGCTGCGCGTAGGTCACCGTGACGGCCGCGTCCGCGATCGCGACGCGGTCGGCATGCAGCCGTGACTGCTGCTCGAACACATCCAGCACCGACCGCCACGGTCCGGGGGGCACACCGTCCACGCCCTCCGGCGATGCGGTTCCGGCGTGCTCCTCTCCTATCGCCCACGGGCTCTTCAGCCGGAGGCTGGACAGCAGTCGTTCGTACTCTGTTCCGGTGACCAGGGTGGACGGGGGGGGATTCAACGAGCCTCCAATGGCGTCACACGTGAACGCGCCGAAGACGGTGGCAGAACGGTGCGCTGGCCACCTCACGAGGAAGGGGGAGGGCTGGCTACCTTCTGGAGGGGACCGCGGACTACCCCGAAAGAGGCATGACGCTTCGCGGGGATTGCCGTCTGCTACGGACGATGGACGCGACGAGCTTTCGCTGGGGGTGCCTCTGCGCATTCCTGCTGTGTGGCGTGGCCGCCACCGCGCAAACGGATGGCCGCGACCGCAGCATCGGCCAGTTCTACCACGCGCGCTGGACCATCAAGGACGGCGCACCGGGGCAGATCTCCGCGATCGCGCAGACCCGTGATGGCTTCCTCTGGCTGTCCGCCGCGTCGACGCTGTACAGCTTCGACGGCGTCCGCTTCGAACGTTTCGAGCCGTCCAGCGGTGACCCGGTCACCAGCATCCAGACGCTGGCCGCTTCGCCCGACGGAGGCTTGTGGATCGGCTTCCAGCATGGCGGCGCGGCCTACCTGAAGGACGGGCAACTCACCCGCTACGGCGAGGCACAGGGATTGTCGCCCTATCAGCTGGCGTCGTTCGCGTTCGACGCGGACGGAGGCGTCTGGACCGGCAGCAGGCATGCCGGGCTCCTCCGCCTGCGGGACGGGCGCTGGCAGCGTGTGGGCGCAGACTGGAACTTCCCGGGCACGCAGGCCTCGTCTCTGTTCGTCGACCGTGACGGGACGTTGTGGGTCTCGACGGCGGACACCCTCATGTTCCTTCCAAGGGGGGGCCGCGCGTTCCGTGATACGGGCGCACGTGTGGGGTGGGTGGGGAAGATCTCTCAGGCGCCCGATGGAACGATCTGGGTCGCCGAGCTGGATGGCCACGTGCGGCCCGTGGTGCGCGCGAATGGGGAGCTCCTCACCGCGCCCGCGAGGATCGAAGTGCAGTCGGCTGGGATGGTGTTCGACCGCGAAGGCAGCCTGTGGATCAGCACGCTCGGCGATGGCATGCGCCGTGTGCCCTACGCCGAACGTCTGGGCGGCCGGCACATCGGGCGGTTCGAGCCGGCCGCGGAGCCCTTCACCGAGAAGGATGGTCTCACCGCGGACTATGTCTGGCCGCTGATCCAGGACCGCGAGGGGAACATCTGGGCCGGCACCAGCGGAGGGCTCGACTGTTTCCGCCACAGCTCCCTGGTGCTGGCGGAGTTTCCGCGCGGCTCGCACGACTTCGCGCTGGCCGCGGGTGACGGCGGTGCCCTTTGGGCGGGCAGCACCAACCGGCCCCTGATGCGGTTGCACGACAAGCAGGTCGAGTTCGCCGCGCTCGATGCGCAGATCCGCTGTGCGTATCGCGATCCGGATGGCACCGTGTGGTTGGGAACCTCGAACGGCATCTGGCGCATCGAGGACGACCGTCCCGTGCTCGTCGCCACGGTTCCCGCTGAAGCGAACACCTTGCAGGTCCAGGCGATGACGAAGGACACGACGGGCGCGTTGTGGGTCGCCATGTCGATGGGGGGGCTGCTGCGCTGGAAGGACGGCGTGTGGACGCGCATGGACGAGCAGCTCGGCATGACCGCGCGGACGCGCATCTATTCCGCGACGACCGACGCGCGGGGCCGTGTCTGGCTGGGGTTCCACGACAACGCGGTCGCCCTGTTCGACCACGGGCTCGTGCGCCGCTACGGCGCGGCGGACGGACTCCACCTGGGCGTGGTGACCGCGCTGCGTGCCGGGCGGCGGTTGTGGGTGGGGGGGCAGCTCGGCCTCGCCTGGTTCGACGGGCAGCGCTTCCACCCCTTCGGCGTGGCCGGCGGCGAGCCCTTGCGTGGTGTCGCGGGCATCCTGGAGATGCCCGACGGCGGCCTGTGGATCCACGCGGTGCCGGGCATCTTCCACTTCAGCGCGGAGGAGGTGGAGCGCGCCGTCGCCCACCCGGACCAGCTCGTCCACGGCGAGCGCTTCGACTTCCTCGATGGCCTGCCGGCGCGGCCCACCTTGCTGCGTCCGCTGCCCACCGCGGTGCAGGGCACCGACGGCAGGCTGTGGTTCGCGACCAGCAATGGCGTGGTGTGGATCGACTCGACCCGCATCTTCCGCAATCCGTTGCCACCCCCGGTGCACATCCGCGCGGTGCGCGTGGATGGCCACCTGCTCGGCTCCGGCCCGTCCCTCACCCTGCCGGAGCGGGCGATGAACCTAGAGATCGCCTACACGGCGTTGAGCTTCGCCGTTCCCGAGCGCGTGCGCTTCCGCTACCGCCTCGAAGGCGTGGACGAGACGTGGCAGGACGTCGGCACGAGGCGCGAGGCGTACTACACGCATCTGGAGCCGGGGCGATACCGTTTCCATGTCATCGCCGCCAACAACGACGGAGTCTGGAACGAGACGGGCGCGACGCTCGAGCTCATCTTGCCGCCAGCCTTCTTCCAGACCTGGTGGTTCCGCGCGTTGTGCATCGCGGCGAGCCTGGCGGTGCTGTGGATGCTGTTCCTGCTGCGGCTGCGCCAGGTGCGGGCGCACATGCGCGGCTTGCTGGAGGAGCGGCACCGGGAGCGCGAGCGCATCGCCCGCGAGCTGCACGACACGCTGCTGCAGGGCATCCAGGGGTTGATCCTTCGCTTTCAGTCCGTGGCGGAGATGCTCCCGGTGGACGCGCCCGTGCGCGTCGCGATGGAGAAGGCGTTGGATCGTGCCGACGACGTCCTGCTCGAGGGGCGCGACCGGGTGAAGGGCCTGCGCGCCGCTTCGCAGGGCACGGGAGAGCTGTCCCAGGCCTTCGCCAGGGTGGGGGAGGAACTCGAGCTGGACCCGCCAGAAGGGTTCCACGTGGTGGTGGAGGGGCAGCCCACGCCGCTGGACCCGCTGGTGCGCGACGAGGTCTTCCGCATTGGCCGCGAGGCGTTGGTGAACGCGTGGCAGCACGCCGGCGCGCGGAGGATCGAGGTGGAGCTCACCTATGGTTGCCGCGAGCTGCGCCTGCGCGTCCGGGACGACGGACGCGGCATCGACGCGGAGATCCTCCAGGCGGGTGGACGGCCCGGACACTGGGGCCTGTCGGGCATGCGCGAGCGGGCGCGGAAGATGGGAGCGCGGCTGGACATCAGAAGCCGCGGCGGCTCGGGGACGGAAGTGGAGCTGCGCGTGCCGGCGGCGGTCGCGTATCGCGGCGATCCGGAGCGCACCTGGCGCAACCGGTTGCGCCTCAGATGTCGATGATGCCCCGCTTCAGCGCGACCACCACCGCATGCGTCCTGTCCTTGGCGCCCAGCTTGGTCAGGACGTTCTTCATGTGCGTCTTGACCGTCTCCTCGGAGATGCCCATCCGGGCGGCGACCTCCTTGTTGGCGTTCCCGGCGGCGACGTGGAGCAGGACGTCACGCTCTCGTGCCGTCAACTCGTCGTCCGCCACGTGCTCGGCCATCTCGGAGGCGATGTCCGCGGCGATGCGGCGGCGTCCCGCATGCACGCTGCGTATCGTCTCCACCAGCTCCTTGCGCAGCATGCTCTTGAGCAGATACCCGGATGCACCGGCCTTGATGGCGCGCAGCGCCTGCGCGTCGCCATCGTAGGTCGTCAGGACGATGATTCGGGCCGTGGGGAACTCCGCGCGGATGGCGGTGATCGCATCGATGCCTCCCATGGTGGGCATCCGCACATCCATCAGGGTGATGTCGGGCTGATGGGCGCGGAAGGCTTGCAAGGCCTGCTCGCCGTTCTCCGCTTCGGCGACCAGCGCCATGTCCGGTTGTCCGGCGATCATGGCGGCAAGCCCTTCGCGCAGCAGCGGATGGTCGTCGACAATCAGGATGCGAATGCTCGGGTCCGTGGAATTCATCAGCGTGATGGAAGCCTGTAACAGCCTCGGGGTCAGTCCGGGAGGGTGAAGCGGTAGACGACCTCCTGGTCGCCCCGGCTGAAGCCCTTGAGTACCTCGTGGGGAACCTGCTTGCCACTCAGGTAGGAGAGCCCGCCCGACGCGAAGCCCATCACCGACAGCTCGAAGTAGATGTGGGGCTGGGGCACACCGGTGATGCGCAGCTCCGTCACGTTGCCTTGGAGCTGCGCCGCCAGATCGCCCGCGGTGAAGTAGCCCTTCCAGATACCCGGAGTGAACATCGCGAAGCGCCGGTGCTCCCCCTTGCTGAAGATCGCCTTGAGCTGGCCCTGGCTCAGCGCGTACTCGGCGGACCTCACGCCGTACTGCCAGTAGGCCTGCGGATCCCCCGCGTAGAACTGCCGGGTCATGGCGTCGTTGAGCCGCAGGAAGGCATCCGCCGGGATGCGCGTCACCGGCATCACCGGCTGGGCGAAGATGGGGTCCCGCTTCGCCTGCTCGGCGAGGAACGCGCGCCACCGGTCCCTGCCGAAGGTCTGCTCCGCCTGGGCCTGCCGTGCCAGGAACGCAACGCCTTTGACATCCATTCGTGTGTCTCCGCTGCCGTCCGGCCGTCCTGGGGTTCTCACGGACACGGACAGGTCAGCGGGCATTCTGCGCGGGATCGCGCCGCCGTGCGATACGCAGCGCGACAATTCCGGATTTCCCTGCTTATTGCTGCTCGAGTGCGACCACGGCCTTGATCGCCCCCTCCTTGTCGAGCACGAGCAGGCGGGCAGGCGTGGCATGGCCGTGCCGCGCGGGAAGCAGCACGAGTCGCAGCGCGGGCTCATCGGTGCCCTGCGCCTCGAGGGCGAACAGCCGCTTTCCGTCGCGCTCCTCGAGAAGTGAGAGCTTCGCCTCGAACGTGCGAATGGCGATCCTCGTGCATGCGCCGGCGTCGCCGAAGGCATCGAGCTGGCAGATGTTCGGATCCAACGATACCCGCGCCGCGGCCGCGTTGGCGGAGATGGCGATGCGGTGGACGGCCGACCCATCCGAAAGAGGGAGCGGCGTCACCTGGTACGGCGTCTCGAGCTCCAGACGGAGATTCTTCATGGTTGCCTCCTTCCGGGTAGAGGGAGGCCGGCGGGAATGTGACGCGCGTCAGGAGGCGGTGTACTTGTAACCCAGGGGCTTGATGCCCAACTCGGCGAACCGCCTGAACTGAGCGCTCAAGCCCTCGTAGTCCTTCGGGGCCTCCTTGCTCTTGTTCCTGCTCACGAGTTGCAGGCTCTGGCTCCCCTCACCCAGGATGGTCTCCAGGTTGTCCATGAAGGCGTCATTGAAATAGCCGCCCTCTTGCTTCCAGACGTTCTCGCTCCTGTCACGCCAGGGCACCTCGTCGTACGCCGTCAGGCCCGCGTCCAGTGTCTTCTTGGTGGAGCCCGAGATGTCTGAATAGGAGACGTTGTGGTCAGGCGTATAGGTGGGCCAGAAGTGCTTGAGCATGCCTTTTGACCGCTTGAGCAGCTCGCTCTCGAGGACCAGTCCATAGACGGGCTTCCGGCCACTCTTCTTGATCTTCTCGAGAATATCGTCCCTGACCCACCGTGCCTTCCGGGTGAACACGCCGGGAACAGCGGCGAAGACGCGATTGCTGGAGAAGCCTGCCTGGAAATTGAACCAGGTGGTGTTGTATTCCCCATCGCTCGCGGCGGCCAGCAGGTCGTTGGCGAAGTTCGTGCAGTTGTTGCTGTAATTGTTGTAGGCGAAGTTGAAGACCTCGTTGCGCCCGTCCTTGCTGGTCTCCCACCGGTTGGGGAACTTGCGGTGGAGGACGTGTTTGTAGAACCGCCAGCAATGGAGCGCCAGGGTCTCGGACAGCCCGATTTCGTTTCCATCCTCCAGGCTGGGAATGCACACCCGCTCCGAGAAGTCACCCACGTGGTGGTTTCGTGCGTACAGGCCCTTGAGGTAGGACGTGCCCGTGTAGTGCAGGAAGCAGCTCTTCTTCCCGAGACCCGTCAGCAGGACGCTGCTGTGTCCCGTGCTGCCTCCGTATTCAATGACGATGAACATGGGCATACCTCCGCAAGCATTTCAGGACGCACACGATGCCTGTGTTTGTAAAGCTACACCAGTGGAGCATGATTTCCAAGTAAAACTGGAAAAATGGCCTCATGAAGGCCGCTGTCTCAGGGCTCGACCGCGCCGAGGAGCTCGAATCGCCTGACCTCGTACTCGGCGCGGATGCCCGGGTGCGAGCGGACCGCCCGCCAGAGGGGCGAGTCACCGATGCTCCCGTGTTGGGCCCGTGGATCCGTCCCGTGCCGCAGCGCCGCGCGGTGCGCATCGGCGCTCGTCCATTCGGCGAGGTTGAGGACGTGCGCGCCGTCATCCGACAGGAAGAACGTCGCGGAGAGCAGGCCGGAGGGCGGATGGGGATCCGCCTCCAGCGCGGTCAAGACCGTGTCCACCCAGTCGCGCTGGACCTGGGGGTCCGGGCGCAGCAATGGCTGGTGCACGACCACGAGGCACCCGGCCTCCTCTTTTTCCCCGCTGACGAAGCCGCGATAGGGACTGGCCGGCTTCCGCCAGTCGCGGCGGATGCCCGGCACCTCTTCATCGACGGACGCCCGCGGCACCGCGCTGATCGCGAGGAAGGCATCGCGCGCGGCCACGTCCGTCCATTGGGAGAGGAGGAAGAGCGTGAGGTCCTCGAGCCCACGAAACACGCTGAAGCGCAGGAGGCCCGGCGACGCGGGCATGGCGGACAGCGCGGCTTCGGCGGCGGCCCGCTGCGCCGCGGGGGACTCGAGGGTCCAGAGACTGGGGTTGATGGCTCCGGCGCCAGGGTGGCGAATCGGGGCCCGGAAGGTGCGTTTCATCGACATGGGTTCATCTCCTTACCTGCTCCCGTAGGGCCGCTGGCGGCGCGCGGTCTGGAGAGCGCGCGCCCACCACTCGAGCTGGCCCAGCATGAGCCGCACCGCCTGGCGCACGCCCTCGGCGTCGCGGGGTTGCCCGTTCGCGTCGAACTGTCTCCCGATGTTGGGGAAGCTCACGCCATCCCGGATGTCCACGACGTGCAGCTCGCCCAGCACGAGGCGCAGCTGCTCCACCGCTCGCAGGCCACCCGATGTGCCGCCATACGACACGAACGCCGCTGGCTTGGCGTTCCACTCCGAATAGGCCTGGTCGATGGCCGTCTTCAGGGGCCCCGGGAAGGAGTGGTTGTACTCGGGCACGACGAACACGAAGCCGTCCGCCGCGGCGATGCGCTCGTCGAAGCCCGGTGTTCCTTCGGGCAAGGGCGCGGGCTCGTGGCCCCAGCCGAAGGACAGCCCGGCGTGGCGCAGGTCGATGACGTCCAGCTCGCCGTCGTGCAGCCGGCGGAGCTCCGGCACCAGCCAGGAAGAAAGAGTGTCAGCGAAGCGGCCCTCGCGCACGCTGCCCAGGATGATGGCCAGGCGCAGCGGAGCGAAGGCAGGGCCGGGGAGGTTGGAAGGGGTTTGGGTCGGTTGCTCGTTCATGCCCTCAAAGCTAAGCGGGGCACTTTCGAGTTCAACGCGAAGAGCGGCTCGGGCCACCACTTGACCTCGACCTTACTCGAGGTTTCATTTGGGGGAGGGAGAGGTCGCCATGCCACTGGATGAGCTCACGGTGGGGCAGGTCGCGATGCGCAGCGGTGTCAGCGTCTCCGCGCTCCGCTTCTACGAGGACAAGGGGCTGCTGAGCAGCCGCCGCACGAGCGGCAACCAACGCCGCTACCCGCGAGACGTCCTGCGCCGCGTCGCCTTCATCCGGGCCGCGCAGCAGGTCGGCATTCCGCTCGAGCGGATCCGCGAGGCGCTCAGCTGCCTGCCCGAGCAGCGTACGCCCACGGTGGCGGACTGGGCGAGGCTGTCCTCCCACTGGCGAGAGGAGCTCGACGCGCGCATCGCGGGGCTGCAGCAGGTGCGCGACGACCTGACGGGCTGCATCGGCTGCGGCTGCCTGTCCTTGAAGAGCTGCAAGCTGGCCAACCCGGGCGACCGCCTGGGCAAGCAGGGGCCGGGGGCGCGCAAGTGGGCGCCGCGCCGGGGCGGAAGCTGACCCGGCGGCCGGCCCTGGCTTCCACGCTACCGGGTGGACTGGGCGGACACCGGGACCCTGTCGTTGCGGTACACCACGCCCTCCTTCATGACGAAGAAGACCTGCTGGGTGCGGCGGATGTCCTGGAGCGGGTCTCCGGGCACGGCCACCACGTCGGCCAGCTTCCCCGCCTCCAGGGTGCCCAGCGAGTCCCGCACCCCGAGCAGCTCGGCGGCGTGCACGGTGGCGGCGCGCAGGGCCTCGGCCGGCTTCATCCCCGCCCCCACCAGCAGCGCGAACTCCTCGGCGTTGCGCCCGTGGGGGTACACCCCCGAGTCCGTGCCGAAGGCCACCTTCACGCCACTCGTGAGGGCCTTGCGCAGCGCCTGCCGGTGACTCGCCGCGGCCTCCCGGCCCTTGCGGGCGATCTCCGGCGGCAGCATCCCCTTGTCGGCGCGCTCCAGCACCCCCTGCAGCGCGAGCGCCGTGGGCACGAACCAGGTGCCCTTCTGCTTCATCAGCGCCAGCGCCTCGTCATCCAGGAACGAGCCGTGCTCGATGGAGTCCACGCCCGCGCGGATGGCGCGCTTGGCCCCCTCCGCCCCGTGCGCGTGCGCGGCCACCTTGCGCCCGCGGGTATGGGCCTCGTCGACGAGCGCCTCCAGCTCGGCCTGGGTGAGCTGGGGCGAGCCCACGTCGTCATTGAGGCTGAGCACCCCGCCGGTGGCGCACACCTTGATGAGGTCCGCCCCGTACTTGATGTTCTCGCGCACCTTGGCGCGGAAGGCCTCGGGGCCATCGGCGACGCCGCGCGAGGCCTCCTCCACGAGTAGCCCCTTGCGGAACGAGTTGCCGTCGTCGCAGTGGCCTCCGGTGGTGCCCAGCCCCGCGGTGGCGGTGAGGATGCGCGGGCCCACGGCGGTGCCGCGGCGGATGCCATTGCGCAGGCCCACGTCGATGAAGTCCCCGGCGCCCAGGTTTCGCACCGTGGTGAAGCCCGCCATCAAGGTGGCCCGGGCGTACGGCAGCGCGTCGAGCGTCTGCTCGGGGATGGTGCGCTGGAAGGTGTCGAGCACGTCCTGCCGCCAGTCCTCACCCGGCTGGGTGGTGAGGTGCGCGTGCGCGTCCATGAAACCGGGCAGCAGCGTGGCGTCCCCGAGCTCCAGCACCTCGGCGCCCGCGGGCACGGCGGCGGTGGGGCCCACGGCGGAAATCTTCCCGCCCACCACGACGACCTGGCCGGGGGTGACGAGCTTCCCACTCCTCGCGTCGAAGAGGCGGGAGGCCTTGAGGACGAGGGCCCTGGGCGGGGTGGGCTCGGCGGCGGAAGCGGGCAACGCGAGGAGGGAGGCGAGCAGGAGCGCATGTCTCATGCGAGCCATTCCCTTCCGCGCCCGCCTTCCGAGTCAAGGCATTCGCCGGGCGCGCGGCCCGCTCACGGCGTGTGCGTCTGCGCCCAGTAGGAGATGACGGCCTCGTCGTCGACGATGCGCGAGTGGAAGTGGTCCCACATGTCCGTGACGGCCACCGCGTGGCCCTTGGACAGCTTGGGCGTGAGGTAGAGGGCGTAGTACTCGGCGCCGCTGCCGTCGTCGACGGGGCCCAGCTTCTCCAGCGGGCGCTTCGTCACGGGACACAGCAGCGTGCAGCGGGTGCCGGGGGTGATGTCGGTGAAGCCCACCTTCCGCTTGTCCCCGTGGATGGGGGAGAGATGGACGATGCCCTCGCGCCCATCCGGCGTGCGCACCAGCAGGCTGACGGCGGGGTGGTTGTTGAACTTCACGTCCGAGAAGCCGACCAGGTTGTGTCCACCGGGGCCAAACGCCTGCGTCACCACCAGCGTGACCTTCTCGTCGATGGGCTGGATGCTCTCGTGCTTCTCGGGGATGTCGCGGACCTGGAGGTTCTGGATGTCGACGTGATTCTTGGGCATGGGCGGGGGCCTCCCTGTGGGGAGCAGCAAGATAGCGATGGTGGCTGCTGGCGAACACCCCGGGTCGTCTCCTACCCGATGTGGGGAGGGGGAGGACCGACTCCGCGAGTCAGGTGGGAAACCGGCCGCTGACGCGCGCGGCCATACCTCCAAAGGGGGGAGGAGTCGGCGCAACCCCTCGTGTTGGTAGTGGGCATTGACAGGACGTATCAAGTTCGTAAGGTAGGGATACCCGCCGGATGCCGTCCGTCCGCTCTGGAGACCCCTGCCATGTCCCGGCTCACCGACCGTGTTGAACATCCGTTGTCGATGTCCCTTGGAGCGGCGGTCCTGGCCGCCCGGCTGCGCGCGGCGCTCACCCCATCCGAGGTGGCGCGCCGGGTGGGGGTGCCGCGCGAGGTGTATGGCCGCATCGAGCGGGGCGAGACGTTCCCCAGCGTCCTCACGCTGCGGCGCCTGTGCCTGGCGCTGGAGATTCCCTCCGACGAGCTGCTGGGGCTGGAGGCCGCCGAGTCCCTGGACATGAACCGCCTGGTGAGCGCCGCGCGCGGGTTGAAGGCGTCGCAGCTGCGGCTGCTGCACCGGCTGGCCGAGTCGCTGCTCCCGCCGCAACGGGGGTGAGGCGTTGCGAGCCGCTGCTCGCCCGACACGTCATGGATAGAGTCCCTTCCGAGGATCCCCCGTCCATGAGAGAAGGGTCTGCCCAACCATGGAGCAGCCGAGCGTGCGAGAGCTACAACCCATCATCGACGCGGTCCGGCTCGCGTGTGAGCTATGCCGCCGGGTCCAGTCTTCCGAGGCCGGAGTCACCCGCAAGAGCGACGCCAGTCCCGTCACCATCGCGGACTATGGCGCGCAGGCCCTGCTGTGCCGCGCCATCCGACGCCACTTCCCCGAGGACGGCGTCATCGCCGAGGAGGGCGGCGAGGCCTTCCTCTCCGTGCCCCAGGCCGAGCGGGAGCAGATTCTCCGGCTGGTGGGAAGGTTGCTCGGTGAACAGGTGGGCGAGGAGGACTTCGTCCGCTGGCTCGACCACGGGCGCGGCGTGCGCTCGGACCGCGTCTGGGTCATCGACCCCATCGACGGTACCGAGGGCTTCGTCCACGGGCGCGCGTATGCCGTGTGCGTGGGGACGCTGGTGGAGGGCGAGCCCCGGGATGGCATCATCGGCGCGCCGGTGTCGCCGCTGGACGAGGGCGGGACGCTCTTCTACACGGATGGAGGTGGCGCCTGGTCCGAGCTGCTCGCCGGGGGTGAGCCGCGCCCGCTGCACGTGTCCGACCGCGCGGATCCCCCGAGCCTCCGCATCGTGGAGAGCTACGTCATGGGCCGGCGCTCGCGGGAGATCGCGGACCGGGTGTACACGGAGGCGGGGCTCGATGCGCGGCGCATCAAGCGCTACGACGGCATGGTGAAGTACGCGCTGCTGGCGGCCGGGGCGGCGGACCTGTACGTGCGAGGGCCGAGGGATCCGCGGAAGAACCCGCACAAGCTGTGGGACCACGTGGCGGGGACGGCGCTGGTGCGCGCGGCGGGTGGGCAGGTGACGGGGCTGGACGGCCGGGCGGTGGACTTCTCGCAGGGCACGGAGCTGCGCACCCCGGGGCTGCTCGTCAGCAACGGGCGCGTCCACATGCGCCTCGTCGAGGCCATGGAGCGCGTGGCCGGCGAGGAGTGGGGCTTCCTGGCTCACCCCCACTGACGCGCGGCCTGCTACGCTGCGCGTCCAGAATGTCATCGTTCCCCGTGAAGGCGTCCACCACCGAGCGTGCGGCTCCGGTGCGCGTGCTGGTGTCCCGGCTGGCCGACAACCTGGAGCGCGTCATCCGGGGCAAGCGTGAGGCGCTGGAGCTGGTGCTGTGCTCGGTGGCGGCCGGAGGGCACGTGCTGCTGGAGGACGTGCCGGGCACGGGGAAGACGACGCTGGCGAAGGCGCTGGCGCTGAGCATCGGCGGCAGCTTCAAGCGGGTGCAGTTCACGCCGGATCTGCTGCCCACGGACATCGTCGGCTCGTCCATCTTCAATCCGCAGGAGGGCACGTTCCGCTTCCGCGAGGGGCCGTTGTTCGCCAACGTGTTGATCGCCGATGAGATCAACCGGGCCTCGCCGCGCACGCAGTCGGCGCTGCTGGAGGCGCTGAGCGAGGGGCAGGTGACGGTGGACGGGCAGTCGCACGTGCTGGCGCCGCCGTTCCTGTGCATCGCGACGCAGAACCCGGTGGAGTTCCACGGCACGTACCCGCTGCCGGAGGCGTCACTGGACCGGTTCGCGGTGCAGCTGTCGCTGGGGTACCTGCCGGAGGGCGAGGAGCGGACGTTGCTGATGACGCGCTCGGGGCCGCCGCCGCTGGAGGGGATGAAGCCGGTGTGCACGGTGGCGGAGGTGACGGAGCTGCAGCGGCAGGTGCAGGAGGTGAAGCTGGAGGAGTCGGTGGCGGACTACCTCTTGAGGATCGTACAGGCGACGCGGGGGCACCCGAGCATCCGGCTGGGCGTGTCGACACGCGGGGCGCTGGTGTACGGGCGGATGGCGAGGGCGAGGGCGCTGATGCAGGGGCGGGACTACGTGCTGCCGGAGGACCTCAAGGCGCTGGGAGTGTCGGTGCTGGCGCACAGGCTGGTGCTGGATACGCGGGCCCGCTACGCGGGCGCGGACAAGCAAGCGCTCACGAAGGACCTCATCGGCTCCGTACCGGTGCCGCGCTGAACGCCAGGTTCCCGGGATTCAAGTCCGCTCGGCAAGACGGTTCAAGGTGTCCATGTCCTCAGCGCTCAGGGTGAGCGCGGCACTTGCGAGGTTCTCCCTGAGGTGTGTGACCGACGACGTGCCTGGGATGAGAAGCACGTTGGGGGACCGGCGCAGGAGCCAGGCCAGCGCAACCTGCATGGGTGTCGCGCCCAGCCGCGCGGCCACGTCGTTCAGCGCGCTCGACTGCAGCGGCGTGAACCCGCCCAGCGGGAAGTACGGCACGTAGGCCGTACCCCTGGCGGCGAGCTCGTCGATCAGGGCGTCGTCACGCCGGTGCGTCAGGTTGTAGTGGTTCTGCACGCAGACGATCTCGGCGATCTTGCGACCCTCGGCGACCTGCGTCGGCGTGACGTTGCTCAATCCGATGTGGCGGATGAGGCCGCGCTGCTGAAGCTCCGCGAGCGCGGTGAGCGGCGCCTCGATCGAGCCTTCAGCCGGGCCCTCGACGCTGAACATCGCACGGAAGTTCACGACATCGAGCACATCGAGCCCGAGATTGCGCAGGTTGTCGTGGACGGCGCGCTCGAGGTCAGCGGTCGAGAACGCAGGCTCCCACGAACCGTTGGGACCGCGCACCGCGCCAACCTTCGTGGCGATCAGCAGACCGTCGCGATACGGGTGCAGCGCCTCACGGATGATCTGGTTGGTCACGTGGGGGCCGTAGATGTCACTGGTGTCGATATGGTCGACGCCCTGGGCGATGGCCTCTTGCAGCACGGCGACCGCTGCCTTGCGGTCCTTGGGCGGGCCGAAGACGCCGGGGCCTGCGAGCTGCATTGCGCCGTAACCCACACGGCGAACGGTGTGGGTGCCGATGCGATAGCTGCCTGAGATGTGCCTGTGGGTCACGGCGAAGCTCCTTTGTTGATCGAGGTGGCCCACTCCTACGCAAGCAAGCACTGTACGACAATCGGTGGCAATCCGCACAGGTCGTGCGAAAATCCGCACAGTGATGGATGAGCTCGCTGATCTCACGGCATTCTTGACGGTCGCTCGCGAGGGCGGATTCCGCAGCGCTGCTCGCGTGGCGGGCAGCAGCGCTTCGCGCATGGGAGACGCTGTCCGTCGGCTGGAGGCCCGGCTCGGCGTTCGGTTGCTCCATCGAACCACGCGCAGCGTGACGCCGACGGACGCAGGGGCTCGGCTGCTCGAGCGGCTCGCGCCTGCGCTCAGCGAGGTGCGCTCGGCGTTGGACGTGGTCAACGACTTCCGCGACCGACCCGCGGGACGCCTGCGGCTCAACGTACCGATCGCGGCAGCGCGGCTCGTGCTGCCGCGCATCGTGCCGCCGTTCCTCGCGAAGTACCCCGACATTTGTCTGGAGGTGATCGCCGAGGAGCGCCTCGTCGACGTGGTGGCCGAGGGCTATGACGCGGGCATCCGCTACGAAGAGCGGCTCGCGCAGGACATGGTGGCGGTTCCGATCGGTCCTCGCGTCCAGCGATTCGCGGCAGCCGCCTCGCCCGCCTACCTCGCTCGTCGTGGGCGCCCCAAACATCCGCGCGAACTCATGGACCATGCTTGCCTGGGGGGGCGGTTCGCCAGTGGCCCGCTGCATGCGTGGGAGTTCGAATGCGACGGAGTGACTCTCAGCGTCGATCCGAAGGGACCGCTGATTGTCGGCCTTGGCACGACCACCGACCTCGCAGTGGATGCTGCCGTGGCTGGCACCGGGATCCTCTACGACTTCGAGGATTGGCTTCGTCCCTTCATCGACCGAGGCGAACTTGAACCCGTGCTCGAATCATGGTGGCCGAGCTTCCCAGGGCCGTTTCTCTACTACCCCGGCCGTCACCACCTCCCGACGCCGCTGCGTGCGTTCATTGACTTCGTCAGATCGATGCAGCCCTGAGCAAGCCTTGCAGCGGTGGGAGGACGGCACCTGGGCCTTGGACCCGGCGTAGCATCGGGGTCCCTGGAACGGAGCGGTGCGGTCTGCTCCAATGTGAGCCGGCCCCTGTTCGTCCACCTCTCCCTGGCCTCCGAGGAAAACGCCGCGCATGGCCCGACGTCGCCGCTGGTCCTTCTTCATGCCGGCCGAGGAGCACGGGTTCATCCGTTTCCTCCAGGACCGGTACAACGGCCTGCTCACCCCCGTGGGGCGCGTGGTGCTGTGGGCGGCGCTGGCCTCGGCGTTGTTGCTGCTCGGCGGGCTCGTCGCGCCACTCATCCTCTTCTTCTCCTTCTCCGTCTCCGCGCTGGTGGCCGCCACCGTGGTGGGCGCGCCCTTCCGGCCTCGTGTCTCCCTCACGCGCCTGCTGCCGCCCCCTGTCTCCGCGGGCGACACGCTCACCTACCGCGTGCGCGTGGAGAACACCGGCCGGCGCACCGTGCGCCACATCGCCGTGGAGGAGCGCGACCTGCCCCCCGAGCTCCGCGCCGTGGGCGAGCCTCCCGTCATCGACTCGCTCGCGCCCGGAGAGCGCACCGAGGTCGCCCTGCGCCTGCGCTGCTCCACCCGGGGCGTCTACCAGGTGGGCGCGCTCCAGGCCGCGAGCCTCTTCCCCTCGGCGCTGGTGAAGTGGCCGAGGCGCTCGTCCGTGAAGGACCGGCTGCTCGTGTACCCGCGCTTCACCCCGCTCGAGTCGCTCGAGGTTCCTCACGGGCGCAACTACCAGCCTGGAGGCATCGCGGTGGCCTCGCAGGTGGGCGACTCCACCGAGTTCTTCGGCACCCGCGACTGGCACGAGGGGGACCGCACCCGGGACATCCACTGGCCCTCCTTCGCGCGCACCGGCCGGCTGGTGGTGAAGGAGTTCCAGGAGGAGTTCTTCGTCCGGCTCGCCCTGGTGCTCGACGTGCAGTCGCGCTCGGCGAAGGAGGACGTGCTGCTGGAGCAGGCGCTCTCGCTGGCGGCGGGCATGGCGGACGTGCTCGCGCGGCAGGAGTACATCATCGACCTGTTCGCCGCCGGTCCCCAGGTGTTCCACTTCCAGGCGGGCCGGGCGCTCGCGCACTTCGAGCACATCCTCGAAATCCTCGCCGCGCTCGAGCCGGGGGACCAGTTGGACATGGAGGCCCTGGAGGCGGCGCTGCTGCCCCAGTCCAGCCAGTTGTCCGCCGTCATCTTCGTGGTGATGGACTGGGAGCCCTCGCGCGCGGCGCTGGTGGAGAAGCTCAAGGCGAACGGCGTGGCGGTGCGGGTGCTCTCGGTGCGGCCGGACCGCAAGCCCGTGGGCCTGGCCCCTGACGAGGTGGTGGCGCTGTCATGAGAGAGCCTCAGGGCCCCATCTCCCGAGGAGCACGGCTCATCGAGCTGATGCCGGTGTTCGCGGCGCTCGTGCTGCACGCGGTGTCACATGGCCGGTGGCTCGTGTGCGCGCCCGCGATGGTGGGAATGCTGTGGGCGGTGCTGGCGGGCGTGCGGCTCGACTACACACCGGCGCGATTGCTGCTCGCGGGTGCCCTGGGCTTCGCGGTGGGTGTGGTGATGCTCGGGGTGAGCGTGCCGCCGACGGCGCCCTTCCCGCCCTCCATCTTCGGTCCGGTGTGCGGGGCGCTGGTGGGGTTGTGCGTGCTGTGCGGGCTGGGCCGTAACCGCTACTACGCGTGGACGTACGCGTGTCTGCTGGTGGCGCTCAGCATGCGGGTGCGAGCCCTGCCGGGCATGGCGTGGGTGCTGGGCGCGGTGGTGCTGAGCGTGCTGCTGGTCGCCTTCGTCGAGGGCGGCTTCCTCCGCACGGGTCTCCGGGGCGCGGTGGGCTTTGGCGTCTTCACAGTGCTGCTGGTGGGGCTGGGGCTGCTGCTGGCGCGCACCGTGGAGGCCAGCGAGGGCGTGCTGATGGAGGCGGTGTACCGGATGACGAGTGGCACGGGCTCCGGGGGTGGCTCGGAGTTCCAGTCGCAGGTGGACATCCGTTCCATCTCCCGCATCCCCCGAGGCTCCGAGCGGGCGCTGCTGGTGGTGTCCGGCGCGAAGCCCGAGCGGCTGCGCATGCGGGTGTTCGACGAGTTCGATGGCGAGCGGTGGACGACCTCGGAGGCGCTGGCGAAGGAGCGGCTGATGCTGCCCTCGGGAGGCGCGGGGGAGGAGCGTTTGCTGGCGCTCACGGTGCTGGCGCCCCTGGGCGCGTGGCTGCCGGCCCCGGCGGGAACGCGCGGGGTGGACGGCGCGCGTCCCGAGGTGCAGGGCGGCTGGGTGATGAAGGCCGAGGGACTGGAGGGCACCGCGCTCGTGCTGCGTGCGGGCCCGGAGGAGCGCCTGCCGCCGGAGGCCGCGCCCGGGGAGTCGCTCACCGTGCTTCCGGAGGCGCTGAAGGTGGAACTGCGCCCGCTGGCGGAGACGCTCACCGGGAAGGCGCGCACGGCGCGCGAGAAGGCGGAGGCGCTGGAGGCGTACTTCCACCACCACTTCGAGTACTCGCTGGACGTGAACCTGAAAGGGGAGGGCAGCCCGCTGGCGGTGCTGGTGCGGGAGAAGCGCGCGGCGTACTGCACGTACTTCGCGAGCGCGATGGCGGCGCTGCTGCGCACGCAGGGGGTGCCGGCGCGGGTGGTGGGGGGCTTCGCGCCCGAGGAGCGCAACACGCTCACCGGGGCCACGCTGGTGCGAGAGCGGGACGCGCACGCCTGGGTGGAGGTGTACCTCGCGGACGAGGGGCGCTTCGTGGCCTTCGACCCGACGCCGTGGCGGAGCCGGGACGAGGCGCTCGGGCTGACACAGGGGCCACCGGGGTTGCTCGGAAATATCGTGGGCGCGGTGGGCACCTTCTTCCGGAAGCTGGGGGCGGCGGTGCGCTACCACCCGATGGAGCAGCTCCGGGCGGTGGGAAGCTCGCCGGTGTTCTGGGCGCTCCTCACGGTGGGGGCACTGTGGCGGTGGTGGCGGGGCCGGCGGACGGGCGGCCGGGTGAAGGCCGGGCGGAGGGCGATGGACACGCGGGACGCGAAGCTCGCGGCGGCCTATGCGCGCTACCTGAGGACGCTGAAGCGGAGGGCGGGCCTGGTGCCAGCGCCCTCGGAGACGGACGACGAGCTGTTGTCGCGGTTGCGCGCGGCGCGAGGGGACGCGGTGGCGGACGTGGCGGCCGAGTTCCTCGCGCACTACCGCGAGGCGCGCTACCGGGGTGGGCTTGGCGATGCAGTCGCGTGGGGCGCGTTGGTGGAGCGGCTGGACACGGAACTGCGCGAAGCTCCACCTCGAGCGGGATAGGCTCTGCTCAGCGAGTCTCCAACTCCTGGAACACCACCCCGTCCAGCTCCAGCCGCTTCACCGCGTCCACCAGGCGCTCACTGGCGATGATGAGCGTGGACCAGTCCGCCAGCCGGAATACGTCCAGGTCCTCTGGGAGCGAGGCGGTTGCGAGGATGGGCGGCTGCGGAAGTTTGTAGCCCTTGTCGAGACCACAGGAGGGGCACGGAGGCTCGCGATTCGGGGGGAGGCAGTCGGGGTGGAAGCGGCCGCGCAGCTCGAGTTGCATGTCCAGCAACTCCGGATGGTTCTTCTGCCGGAAGCGCACGTTGAGCGGGCATCCGTGAAGGCCACGTACCCCGGCGGCTCGCAGTTTTTCCAGCGCTTCGCGGCGCACATAGAGCGACCAGGGGTTCTGCATGAACAGCTGACCGAAGTGGCCAGTGGCCGTTCCCGTCAGCGGGCCGAACTCCGTTCCTGTCTTCAGTACGGCACCAGGAGGGGCCAGTGGGCGCACCAACTCGCGCAGCCGGACGAACTCTTCGTACGGCACGGGCCGCGGGTCGGACAGCTTCTTCTGCTCCTCCTCCGGCAGGATGGAGAGGTCCACGCTCGGGTATACGACTGCTGTGCTGCCGCCGCGGAGGCCGCAGATGGGGCACGGCTCGCTGCCGGGCAACCCCCATTTGTGCGCGGCGTTCAGGTTGCCCGTGTACCGCGGCGCCTTGTCACCCTGAATCCGATAGAACTTCATGGCGGTTCCTTCGCCCTACAAGTCCTCATGGGGCGAACAGCTGGGGACCGGGCGGGACGAGCGTGTGACCATAAGGCACGATGGGCCCGACGATGTCGAAACGGTAGGCCAGCTCGAAGGCCTTGGCCAGGAGCTCCGTGGGTGAAACCTCGCGTTCGAGGTTGGCATCCCGAAACTTGCGCCAGGCCTCATTCCAAGCGCCGCCGCGCCCTCCGCCCCTGTGGATGCGCAGGTGCACGTGCTCCGGGATGACCATCGTCCACTCGTGAGGATTGATGCCATTTTGCACGAACCATGCCGCGAGGTCCGACGCCTGGGGGAAGAGGTGGTGTTTGACCAGCTTGCCTTCGAGTCTGGGGAAGGCGGGGAGGAAGCCCTCGCGGTAGCGGAAGTGGAACGTCAGCCGTGGCCGTGCACCGTCCCGCAGTCCCGTGCGCCTCCAATTGCGAGAGGTTCCAGGGGCGCGAAAGGGCGGGCGAGAGTAGGAGCCTCCCCGCGCCAGTTCCGCGCCGTGGGCCAGGGGCGCGTGCGTCACCGCCTCCGGGTCCACGTCCGCACAACGGAAGATGCCGCACTCGCCTTGCTCGCCATCGCAAGCCAGGAGGACGCACTGGTCCGCGTCCGGGTTGTCGCACTCACGGGCCTCGTCTTGCGCTGCATCCACCCAGGCGCGTGAGGCCGGAGACGTCGTACCGCACCCGGACAGCAACAGCGCGGCGAGGCTCAGCCAGCGCGGGAACAGGGGCAAGCGGGGTTTCCTCATGGTGTGGCCTGCTCCATGGCGCCAGTTCGTCCCTCACCGCGACGCGGTCACCACCAGGTCCCTGTCCCCGAGTGGTGCGAAGCACGCCTCCACGTCCGCTTCACGCGCCTCGGCCAGGGTGGGCGGGTTCCACTTCGGGCGGTTGTCCTTGTCCACGAGCACGGCGCGGATGCCCTCGCGGAAGTCCGGCAGCGCGGTGCAGTGCTGGCTCAGCCGGTACTCCACGGTGACGACCTCGTCGTAGGGCCTGCTCCGACACAGCCGCAACTGGCGCAGCGTCACCTTCAGGCTCGTGGGTGACATGCGCCCCAGCGTGGCCCGCGTCTCCTCGGCCCACGGCGTGTGTTCGGCCTCGAGCGCCGCGAGGATGTCCTCCATGCGGTCCTTCGAGAAGCACCGGTCGATGGTCTCGCGGTGCGCGCTCAGCGGCGAGGGCCCGGGCTCGGTGGCGAAGCCGGACAGCACCCGCGTGGCCACGTCGCGCGCGGCCCCCGCGCTCCAATCCGCCGCCGCGAGCGCGTCCACCACGGCATCCAGCTTGTCGTGCGTCACGTGCTGCGTGCCGTACCCGAGCCACATCGCATCCGCGGCATTGCTCCGGACTCCCGTGAGCCCGAGGTACGTGCCGGCCTCGCCCGGAAAGCGCGGGAGGAACCAGCCACCACCCACGTCGGGGAACAGTCCAATCGCCGTCTCGGGCATGGCGAGCACGAGCCGCTCGGTGACGACGCGGTGCGAGCCGTGCACGGACAGCCCGAGCCCTCCACCCATGCTGATGCCATCCACGAGCGCGACGAACGGCTTGGGGTAGTGGTGGATGAGGTGGTTGAGCCGGTACTCCTCGCGGAAGAAGGAGCGCGAGAGTGGCTCCTGCCCTTCGGGGGCGGGCGAGCCCAGCGAGGCGGCCACGGCGCGCACGTCACCGCCAGCGCAGAACGCGCGGCCACCAGCGCCACGAATCACCACGGCCTTCACCGAGGGCTCCTTCGCCCAGGCCTCCAGCGCCGGGTGCAGCGCGCGGATCATCCCCAGGTCGAGCGCGTTGAGCGCCTTCGGGCGGTTGAGCGTCACCAGGCCCAGGGGGCCCCGCGTCTCCAGCAGCACGTCCGTGTTCATGCCGCCGGGGCATACCACCTCCCGGGCGCGCTCTTCACGAACTGGTCCGATGGCAGGGTTGGTCGGAATAAGGTGACGGGAAAAGTAGGTAACAGCAAGCAACCATGCTGGAGACGACCTGCTGCCCACCAGAAGAGCAGCCGACGAAGCGGAGGCGAGTGC
>NZ_JANKBZ010000052.1 GCF_024623785.1 Archangium lipolyticum | reverse complement strand
TGCGCGCCCCGGCTCACGCGGGGCCCCCCCAGGCCGACGAAAAATGCTGGTGGACCAGACGCTGGAGAAGCTGAGCGCGATGAAGCTGCACGGCATGGCCAACTACCTGCGCGGGTGGCTGGAGAAGGCCCCCGACAAGGACGTGTCGGCGACGGACCTGGTGGGCCTGCTGGCGGACGCGGAGTGGATGCACCGGGAGAACAAGAAGTTGAGCACGCGCTTGCAACACGCGAAGCTGCGCCAGCAGGCGTGTCTGGAGGACATCGACTACGGCCACGCCCGCGGGCTGACGAAGGCGCAGGTGATGGAGCTGGCCACCTCGAAGTGGGTGGAGGGGCGGCAGAACGTGCTGCTGACGGGGCCGACCGGAGTGGGCAAGAGCTTCCTGGCGTGCGCGCTGGGACAGAATGCGTGCCGCGACGGATACAGCGTCGTGTACCGCCGCGCCTCACGCCTCTTCGACGAGCTGGCGCAGGCGCGCGCGGACGGCACGCACCCCAATGTGCTCAAGCACAACGCCCACCGGCTGAAGCTGGTCGGCGACTCCATCCGCAAGGTGGACGTGAATTTGACCAAGGGCCGCAAGCAGGCGAAGTGACCACCACCCCAGCGTCGCTGACGCTCCGGCTGCTCACCATGGCCGGAACGGCTGCTCGGCTTGGCCTGGAACGAGTGCTCACCTTGGCCGGAATACGCAAAGACGCCGTGGAACCTCGTGAGGTTTGCCCGAGGCGGAGGTACCAGGGACGCTACACGCCGTAACAGTTCCAGCCCACCCCTAACGCAGTAGTGTTAGCCAGAGTCTTGAGGTCCCTCTTGGTTCGAGTTTCGCAGTTTCGAGCAGCCAGGAAGAGCGAGCGGCGGATGCGCTTGTGGGCTGAGTAGCCCTCGCCCATCACCGAGACTGGAAAGGCGAGGCACGTTGGCTGATGGGATGGTCACGAGCCCGTGGGTTGGGCGAGCCTCTCCCGTCCCAGCCGGTTCGGGTGCTCGGAGTGTGCCGGGAGTAGAGCGGCCACCAGCCAGGTAAGCGTTCACTGGTAGGAATATATCAAGAAACGTCAATAAATTCGGATGGTTGCGATACCTTGCACGCCGGTCACGCTGGCGTCAACGAAGGTGTCGGCCAAGCGCTGGTCCACCATCTTGTGCTTGCTCGGCCGCCGCGCCCCTACTGATTGGCGACCGAATGCCCTTATCAGTGAACGCTTACCAACCAGCTTGCGCGTCAACAGCAAAGGCAGGCAACGAAGCAGTGTCATCTCGACGTCGCGGACAGGTCGTCACACCGGCAACCAGGGTCTTCTGTCTCCACAGTCGAAACAAGGAGTCCAAAAACCCTAAATCCTCGAACAGAGAAATCCCCCACTCACCAACCCACCCAAGAACCACAACAAGCACAACATTCCGCACAGCCACACACCCCTCAAGGCGTTGCTCAATCATGAACCGCGACATGCCGTCCACTAATTATTGGCTTCATTTGATGGCCAAGCCAAAAATGGCACCAACCATCGTCACCCTACTGAGCGTGTTCGCTGCCCTAGGCCTTGCCGGGTCGGCCCACGCGCGCAGCGACCAAGAACTGGAGTTCAGCCGCAAGCAACCGAAAGAGGAAGTCCTTCAGTTCCCAGCCGGCCCCATCAACGACCGCATGCTCTTTAGAGCATGTGAGGAAAATCCTGATGGCTGCAAGTTTGTTTCGGACGAAAATACGCCGATATGGAGCATCGTACAGGTTGGGGCCAGCCTTTCAAACTGCGTCTCCACCGAGCCGATACTCCACGCCGTAAAGAAAGAGGTCACCGCGACCGAATCAAACAGCCTGGAGACCACAGCCCAATTCGAGTTCTCGGAGTTCTTCACCAAACTCCTATCTGCTTCTGTGTCAACAACGTATGGTCACTCTTGGGAATCGTCGCACACGGACGGCGTCGAATCGACGCTCCCTGTCCAATCGGACCACATGGGCGCGTTCTTCCTTGCAACCCCTGTAGGCGACGTTACTGGCCACTACGAACTCCATCTTTCGGACAAATTCCCCTCTGGTTCCCCTGATGGCCGGACAGACTGGCGGATCCCGATTCAGGGAACAGTCAAGGCAAAGGGGATTGCCATTAACGAGTCGCGAAGGCAGGAAGTCATTCCGTTGATGCGTCCGCTGACCGAGAGCGAGAAAGAGCGATGTGAGACGGTCTCTGGTAGGTTTCCCAATTTTGCAATCGGAGGTGGTGCATCGCCAGAAGCGATGAGAGCCCTTGGCGCAGTCGTGCCCCCGAGAACGGAAAAGACGTACGTGCCGGCGGATCCGGCGACGGGGGCTCCGGTCCTCAACGGCTTCTCGTTCTGAGCTTTTTAATCCCGACGAAGAATCCGACCATTAAGGCGGCCGCGCGCATGCGGCCGCCTCCTCTGGATGAAGAGCACCAATCTAACACTACTGCGTGTGCGCCAGGCGAAGCCTGGGTGAGGAGGACTCGATGAGATAGAGGATCGAAGGAACCTCACGAAGGACCCCTGCAGGTTCAAACCCTGCCCGGCAAAGGAGGCCGCCAGCCGGAAGAACACCAGGTCCCAGCACCATCCCTGTCGCATCACATCGACATCGAATGGTTGCAGGAGGCCTACCAGCGTACGCGTAAGAGCGGCGCCCCGGGAATCGACGGGCAAACGGCAGAGGAGTACGCAGCGAGATTGGAGGAGAATCTGCAATCGCTGCTGAAGGACAGCCAGGGGCCGTGTCGTTCATCCAGTTCTTCGGGCCGTGCCGCTGAGCCATCCCCTCATATTGGACCGAAAACATCCCGGAAAACAGGTTGTGCGCCGAGCAGTTCGGTGAATCGAGCCATCAGGGGCAGGAGCGTGTCCTCGGGCATCATGGGGATGGCCTGGTAGTACTCACATCCCTGACGGAAGAGGGAGTAGGTGCGCGTCTTCGCGGTGTTGGCCTTGAGGTGGCGCTCCATCCCCAAGCTTTCCCCCGCCGCTCCCAACAAGGTCAACAGTCCACAGGCCAGCGCGCTCACCAGCAGCAGTCGGTCCCGTCTCTCCGTCGAGCGCACCTTCACCCAGGACAGGCCCATTGCGAAGCGCAAGTCCTCCATGTCCCGGAACGTCTCCTCCGTCCGGAATCGCTTGGAGTAGAGTCCCACCACGAAGGTCGCCGTGGCTTTTTTCAAGCTCGTCGCCAGACACCAGGCCTCCTTCATTCCCTTCTTCTTCACGCACACCACCGCGGGCACGGGAGTGTTGTCCTGGGTGACTCGCGCTCCCGGCATGCGCACCGCACGGCCCGACTCGGGCACCCACTCTCCCGCGCTCTTCTTCTCTCCTGTCTCCGCCGTGACTTGAATACACTGGCGGAAGCGCACCACGTAGTCGAACTTCAACTGCTCGAGCAAGGCGTAGAACTTCTGGTCCCCAAATCCCCGGTCCGCCAGCAGGATGAGTCGCACCGTTTCGGGCACGACTTCCCTCAGTCGGTTGAGCAGGAAGTCCTCCGTTTCATTCCGCATCCCCTCCAGCGCGGATTTCTCCACGGTGAACCACACCAGCGGTGTCGTCCGCCCGTGGCTCGCCACCAGCGAGGCCACGAGCGTGGCATGGCCATCCGCGTCGAAGTCCGTCCAGTCCAGGGCCACAACCGCCTCGCTCCTCTGTCCCAGCACGTACGGCACCCACTGGGCGAAGAGTTCCCAGGCATTGATGCCTTGGTTGGAAAGGAGTCGGTCTACCTGTTTCACCCCATGTTTGCTCTTCGTGCCTCGGGCCCAGGCCAATGCCTTGCCGATGAGATGCACCCCCAGACTGGCCGCGTGGATGACGCCCAGTACGGCGTAGGAGAGAGACAGAATGCGCATGGCATGCAGGTCGTCCGCGAAGAGCGAGTCCAGGAAGGAGTGCACCTGCTGGTCATTGAGGCGAGGCTTGCGCATGACCGCAGAAGTAAGCATGCGGGTCCTACTTCGCGCACCAATCAACACACTCGCCGCTCCCTCCCTCGCTTGCTAAAAATGAGGGGATGGCTCAGGCCAAGGAGAGGAGAGACCATGCTCATCGAAACAGACAAGGGACATGTCGAAGGAACCACCGAGGAAGGCATCCACGTGTTCAAGGGTATCCCCTACGCGGCGCCGCCGGTGGACGACCTGCGCTGGCGGCCGCCGCGTATGCTCGAACACTTTCGTCCTGAATCCGTCGTCAAACCTCCGCCTCGCTGAGGCCCGGCGGGGCCATGTCCTTCTTCCGCGGAGTCTTCTCCTGGTTTGCCACCTTGTAGGCGTCGACCATGGACCAGATCGTCATGACCAGATACATGAGACCGAGGGTCAGGATGCCTCCCACGGACGCCCCGAGAAACATCAGGACGCCCTTCTTCGTTTCTCCGTTGTAGAACTGCCCCGCGCCCGGAAGCAGCAGGGACAGTACGAGTGCCAGGTTGGGGTTCTTCTCGTGAATGGAGCGAACCGCTACTGCGTCTGCGTGCACCGCCAGGGCGGCTCCGCAACTCGCGCAAGCGAAAGACATCGGGGCATTCTGGTTACCACATCGCGAACAGGTCATATCGGTTTCCTCTTGATGGAGTTGCTGCTCTCGGCCACAGGTAAAGAGAGAAGGGGACGGCACCGGATGTGATGCACGCAACAGTCCTTGATATCTCTGTCACATTGGCCGGAGCACGACTCCGCCTACTCAATGCCGGGAAATGACCCTGGCATCAGCGCGGAGCCCCGCCCCCTATCGAGGCAGATACCATGAAGCAAGCTTCCATCTTCCATCCCACCATCTACCAGCGCGATCCCGAGTCCCACTCCCACCCTCACGAGACATTGATGCAAGAATTCGAGCATCAGTTCCGAACTTCTCCCACTCTTCACGCCAATCAGTCCGAGCGCGAGCTGCCCCCTCTGTTCAACTGGGCCCTGGACGAGCTCCACCTGCTCCGCACCACGCTGAAATATCTCAGCGCCTCCGAGGCCACCGCGGAACTGCAACTGTTGATGAGGCAGATCCGCGAGAAGCTCGCGGAATGATCATCCGCACTCGTTACACGTCAACACACACGAAAGAAGAGTGAGCACAATGATGCATTCGATTCCCACGATCCTGGCAGTATCCCTGACCGCACTCGGATTCACGGCACGGGCCCACTCTGACAAGGACTATCAGGAGCGCCCTGTTCATGGCATGAGCAACCCCAAGTCGACCGTGATCACGGCAAGCGGAGACATCACCAGAAAGGTGGAAATGTTCCAGGCTGCTCTCGGTGACCCGCTCAACAACGACGAGCCCTATCAGCAGCCCGCCGGGCGTCGTGAAATCAACTGGGATGGTGTGCCGACGAACCTCACCGACACTCCCCACTTCCCAGGTGACTTCTTCAACAGCTTCGAGCTCGCCGACCCACCGGCTCGCAAGCGAGGCGCCGCGTTCTTCACCGACGAGGGAGGCACCTTCGAAGTGAGCGGCGATGACTTCGCGCACGTCGACCCCAGCTACAGTCAGGAATTCCACGCCTTCAGCAAGCGCAAGACCTTCACGGTCAGCGACGGAAATACCTTGGAGGTGAGATTCCAGGCTGTTGGCGCGCCCACGCCCGCGCTCGTGAAGGGATTCGGGGTGGTGTTCTCGGACGTGGACAAGGAGGGCTCGGCGAGGATCGAGCTCTTCGGAAACGACGGCCTCGAGCTCGGCACCTTGACCGCGCCGCGTCGCGCCGACAAGCAAGGCCTCTCGTTCGTGGGCGTGGTATTCGACACTCCCATCATCACCAGTGCCCGCATCACTTCGGGTGAGGCAGCGCTGGGCCCCGGCGTCAAGGATGTCAGCTCCGGCGGAACTAAGGATTTGGTGGTGATGGACGACTTCATCTACGGCGAGACAAGGGCCATGGAGTGAGTTTGCTCGGCCCCTCTGCGCCCTCCTTCCCCCCTCAACAGGGCCCCCATCCCTCCTTTCTGTGAAGCGGCCCCCCCGAAGCAGGCACCTCGCCCTGTTTCACTTTCAACAACAGGCATCCCTACCCAAATACTTTCCTTCGGCCCCTCGTCGCCGCGGCCGCGCCCGCCTCGCCCTTGGTCCCACGCGTGGGGACGGGCGCGGAGGCGGTGACGGTCTCGAAGGGCAGTGCCTCCTGTACACCCGCTGGCTTGCAGCCTTCTCTCCTCGAGGTCCCTTCATCCTTCTGTTCGCGCTCAACTGAGGGCGGGCGGGCGGCAATCTTCTCGGCCCATTCTCGCAGGTGGGCCGTTTCCGGCCTCTTCACCCGCAGCAGTGCGTATAGGCGGAATAGAAGCCATGTTGAGGGTGAGGGCTGGAGCGGAGGGGCCGAGAAGGGCCTCTGACGAGGCCAGCAAGGCCGCGCGCCGCGCCGGTAACTTCGACAAGTACGTCAAGGTGACCTTCTTCCGGGGCACGTCGCTCGAGCCGATTCCCCCCGGCGCGTCCAAGCGGTACGGCACGGTGCAGGTCTTCACGGATCGAAAGCCCGCGTTTCTGGAGGATCGTTTCCACCGAACTCAGCTGAGGGGCAACTCCAATGTGGCTACGGCGCCCTTGCCTGGGCCTTCGCTCTCCAGGGTGAGGCGCCCGTCCAGCAACTGCGCGGCCAGAGCGCTGGAGTGCAGGCCGAAGCCATGGCCCTCCTTGCGAGTGGTGAAGCCGTGGGAGAAGAGTTTATGGCGGATCTCTGGGGCAATGCCCGCCCCATCGTCCACCACCTGGATGCGCGCCAGCTTGCCGTCGGCCACCAGCGTCACGCGCAGGTGGCGCTGGCCTTCAGGCATTGCATCCAACGCTTGCTTGGCATTGTTGATGAGGTTGATGAGGATCTGCAGCACCTTGTGCTTGTCCACCTTCACTCGGGGCAGCGGCGATAGCTCGCGCTGGACTTCCACGCCGTGGCGCTGGAGCGCCGGCTGCTGGATGCGCAGGCCATCCTCGATGAGCTGACCCAGGTCGCACTCCTCGGTCATCAGGGTAGTTCTGGCATAGGTCTGCTGGACCTGGACGATGGCGCGGATGTGCTCGACATGTCGGCTCATGGCATCCAGGTCCTCCAGTAGCCGTGTCTGCTCGCGCATCAGCTCGTCAGAGAGAGCGGCGAGGTAGTCGGGCAGGTGGCCACCGCGAGAGCCTGGGGCCAGGAAGTCGGCCAGGCTGGAGCGGTGTTCCAGCAGCAGGGAGGTGGCCTGCTTGAGCCTGCCGACGCGGGAAGCGCCCACGGCGCGGTACATGGTCTCCATGTTGATGACGGCGCTGGTGAGCACGTTGCCGACGTTGTGAAGGACGTTGGAGGCGATCTCCGCCATGCCCACCTGGCGAGCGGTGTCCACCAGCCGGGCCTGGGCCTGCTTCAACTCGCGCGTGCGCTCCTCCACGCGCTGCTCCAGCTCGTCATTGGCCCTGCGCAGCTGCGCCTTGGCTTGTTGGACGTCGGCGTAGAGGCGAGCGTTCTCGATGGAGATGGCGGCCTGGGAGGCGATGTGACCCAGCAGGGCCATGCGAGAGGGGCTGAAGGCGTTGGTGGCCAGGTTGTTCTCCAGATAGAGGACTCCGGAGAACTGCTCCTGGCGCATGAGGGGAAGGCACAGGACGGAGCGCGCCTTGCTGCCAGCCAGGTAGGGGTCGGAAGAGAAGGGGTGGGGCTTGGAGGCATCGCCGATGAGCACCGGCTCCCGGGTGCGCCGCACGTACGACAGGATCGTCCACGGCAGTGCGTGCTTGGAGTCCTCGCTGGGGGAGACAGAGAGGCTGTCCGGAGAAGCATCGGAGGTGGCCGCCACCGTGAGCGTGTCGCCCGTGGGCAGCAGCAGGGCGCCTCGCTGCGCCCCGGCGTTCTCGATGGCGGCGCGCATCAGCGTGGCCACCAGGCGCTCCAGGACGATCTCACCGGAGATGGCCTGTTGGGCTTTGACGACCGTGAGCGCGTCGATCCGGGTCGAGTTCGTGCTGCTGGTATCCGTACCTTCGGTGACCGACGACGCTTGGAGCTGAGGCCACTGCGCATCCAGGTGCTCGACCTTGCCCAGGGCGCCCCAGTGCAGGTACGCGGCGCGCGCCTCCCGCGCGAAGGCATGGGCGACGATGGGGGCCTGCCGCGTGCGCCAGAAGCTCGCCGCCAGCTCGCTGGCCAAACCCACGAGCTGTGTGGCCCCGCTCTCTCTCGCTGAACGGATGGCCTCCTCGTACGCGCGGGTTGCCTCGTCCGGCTTGCTTTCGAGGCGGGCCCGCTCGCCAGCTACCATCCGCTCGGCCGCGCGGAAGTTCTCGGAGCACTGCTCCGCCCACTCCGCCAGTTGCTGCCGGTGGCGCTCAATGTCCTCAAGGAACTTCGGCTGCTCCTCGGGCGTGGCTCCCTCGAAGCAGGCTGCCAGGGCCAGCGCGCGGTAGAGGTGGTACTCCCTGCCGGTGATGCTGCCCACGACGCCCCAGAGGAGCTCGGCCGCCTTGTTCGCTGCTTCGAGCGCCTCCCGGTAGGCGCCGCACATGAAGCGAGACTGGAGCTTGATGAGCCAGTACTCGCACCGCGTGGTGCCCATGCGCTGGGGGGTCAGTGTGGCCTCGAAGGCCTGCTCGTCGAAGCCGTTCCCGCTCAGCGTGTCGAACGAGAGCGAGCCCCCGCGCAGTTGCTGAACGTAGGCCTGGAAACAGGCGATGATGTCCTGCGGATCCTTGAGACCGGCCTTCCGCACGAACTCGCCGCGGCTGAGCACATCCTTGGAGATGTCCTCCAGGTTCTGCCCCATGGCCAGGCGGACTTCCAGGAACGAGATGGAGCCGTAGCTGGCTTTGACGAAGTCGCCCGACTGGAGCCCGTGTTGGAAGCAGCTCAGGAGGAGTTCCTGGGAGACGGAGAGGGGCTGGGTCCAGTTGGTGATGAGATGCAGGCTCAAGAACGCGGTCGTCCGGAGGGCGGTCAAGTCGTACCGCTCGACGAAGCCTCGGGCGAGCAGGCCCAGGGTCAGTCCTTCCTGGTACTGCTTGAAGCCAGAGCCCGCTATTCCTCCGAGCCAGCCGAAGCCAGGCACCGCATCGGCTGTAAAGCCATGACGGAGGGTGAGCGAGACCATCCGGCTCAGGACGATGATGAGCAGGTTGGCGTTCGCGACATAGGCCGCTTCCCAGAGTGTGGAGAGGGCACGCATCACCCGCTTCATGTCCGGGTCGGTCATGAGCGGCAGCTCGAGGAGACTCTCGACGGAGCGGCCTCCAAGCAGCGTATGGACTTCCTCGTAGGCGGCGGCCGCCTCTTCGCCCGTGGGGTGTGAAGACAGGGAGATGCCCAGCTTCGCCAGGCACTCCCGCATACAGGTGATGGAGCCCTGCGGGTCGCCCTCGGCCAGAAGGGAAGCGCTCTTCAGAGAGGAGGCAGCCGTGGCGTCCTCGTGGTCGCGGGCCCGAGAGAGGAGCTCCTCCGCCAGGCGGCGCGCCTCGGCGGTATTGCCGACCTGGAGCTCGCACCGGGCACGCGCCAGCCGCACCTGGAAGGCCAGCGCGTAGTCCGTTTCCCAGGGGTCCCCGGGAATGAGGGCGAAGGCCGTGGTGAAGTAGGTGATGGCGGGGCGAGGTGCCACCGCGGCCTCAGCCTTCTTTCCGGCCTGGGCGTTGAGCCGTGCCACCTGGTGACGTCCCGAGGGCTCGTGGAGCAGCTCCACCCCGGCGTTGAGCTGGCTCACCACGTCGAAGATCTTGTCGTTCACCTCCTCCTGGGACAGGCGCCGCAGCAACAGCCGGCCGATACGCAGATGAATGGCCTTGCGCTCTTCTTCGGAGCTGAGCGTGTGGGCCGCCTGTTGGATGCGGTCGTGAAGGAAGCGGTATTGCTCCGGCCCCACACGCGTCAGCATGCCTTCCTGGAGCGCGGGCTCCAGCCGCTGCTCCACGTCCCCCAACTCCTCCAGGTCGTCGAGGGTGCCCAGCATCTGGACGGAGAAGGTGTTGCCGACACAGGCGGCCAGCTGGAGCAGGTGCTGAGTGCCGGCGGGGAACTGGCGCAGCTTGTCGAGCATGAAGTCGACGACGTTGTCGGAGTAGTCCTTGGAGCGGACGCCTTCGGCATTCCAGCGCCAGCCGCCGCCGGGCTCGCGAACCAGCAGGCCGTCCTGGTTGAGCGTCACCATGAGCTGCAGGAGGAAGAAGGGGTTGCCGCCGGTCTTCTCGTGCACCAGCGCCGAGAGGGCGGCCGCCATGTTCTCTTCCACCCCTGGGAGGGTATCCCGCACCAGCTGCGTCACCTGATGAGCGTTCAGGGGTTCCAGCCGGATGTCCGTCACGCGTGCGTCGGCCTTGCGCACCTCCTCCAGCACTGGGACCAGGGGGTGGGAAGGGCTCACCTCGTTGTCGCGGTAGGCGCCAATCCACTGCACCGGGGGTGTTTCCGATTCGGACAGCAGAAGCTGGATGAGCTTGAGGCTGGCCAGGTCCGCCCACTGCAGGTCGTCCAGGAACATCACCAGCGGGTGCTCAGGGGTGGCGAACACCTGCAGGAACTGGCGGATGACCCGATACAACCGGTGTCGGGCCTCGGTGGGAGGCAGCTCCTGGAGCGGGGGCTGCTTGCCCACCACCACCTCCAGCTGGGGGACCAGATCCACCAGCGCCTGGCCGTGACTCCCCCATGTCTGATTCACCTGATGGCGCCACCGGGCAATGTCCTCATCGGTGCCGGCCAGCAGCTGCTGAACCAGGCCGCGGATGGCCTGAGCGAGGGTGGAGTAGGGGATGTCGCGCTGGAACTGATCGAACTTGCCGCTGAGGAAGAAGCCGCGCCGCTGAACCACGGGCTTGTGCAGCTCGTGCACCACGGCGGACTTGCCGATGCCCGAGTAGCCGCTCACCAGGAACAGCTCGGGCTTCCCATGCAAGAGGACACGCTCGAAGCCTTCGAGCAGGGTGGAGACCTGAGCCTCGCGGCCGTAGAGGCGCTGGGGCAGCTGGAAGCGGCTGGGGGTGTCGTTGGCGCCGGGCGAGAAATCCACCAGCGCGTTCCGGCTCAGCCCGTCGCGGCAGCGCTCCAGGTCGGCCTTGAGGCCCTCTGCGCTCTGGTAACGCTCCTCGGCCACCTTGGCCAGCAGCTTGAGCACGACGGCGGACAGGGCCGGAGGCACCTCGGGGTTGAGCTCGCTCAGAGGCTTGGGGCTCTGGGCCATGTGAGCGTGGAACCACTCGAGCGCATCACGGCCGTGGAAAGGACGCTGGCCGGTGAGCAGCTCGTAGAGGGTGACGCCCAGGGAGTAGAAGTCGGTGCGGTAGTCCACCGCGCGGTTCATGCGCCCGGTTTGCTCCGGGGACATGTAGGCCAGAGTGCCTTCAATGAGGTGAGAGGCAGCCGCATCCAGGTGCTCGACCTTCTGGAGGGTGGCCACGCCGAAGTCGATGAGGCGCGCCTCGCCGGAAGGCTCGACGATGATGTTGGAGGGCTTGATGTCCTTGTGGATGACGTTGCGCGCGTGGATCTGGGCCAGGGTGGAGGCCAGGGAGATGGCGATGTGGAGGCAGCGAGGAATGTCCAGGGCCTTGCCCAGGGACTCGGAGAGCGTCTCACCTTGGATTTTCTCGAGCAGGAGGATGGGGCGCTCGCGGCTGCGCTCGCAGGCGTAGGGCCGTGCGACGCCGCGCACATCCTTGAGGCGCTGGAGGATGCCGAACTCGCGGCGGTAGCGCTCGCGCTCGTTGGGCCCCGGAGTGGGAGCCATGGGGGTTTTGATGATGACGGGCAGGCCGTCGGCCTCACGCATGGCATGGAAGAGCACGTTCGAGCCGGTGGCTCGAATGGTGCCCAGCACTCGGTAACCCGGAATGTCCAACATGGTTGAGGCCCCTTATGTGGCTGCGAGTTCTCGCTGCCTCAGGCTGACAGAGCCTGCATGTTAATGAACGAACAATACCTGGGACTGGGAGCGTTCCGAGGCTGCACCGATGGAGGACTGCCGAGTGAGCCTGCCCCGATTTTGTGGACACACCTTATAAGTCGGCTACACGGGAGGTAGTGTTCATGGAGCGAAGGAAGAGGCGGAGTTTCACCCCGGAGTTCAGGGCCGAGGCGGTCCGGCTGGTACGCGAGGGCAGCAAGAGCCTGCCCCAGGTGGCCAAGGACTTGGACCTGACCGAGTCAGCCCTGCGCAATTGGGTGGCGAAGCAGACGACAGTGGTGTCGCTCACGCTGCAGGAAATCAACCCGGCGGCGCCCTTCGAGAATGCCGCGCCCGTCATCGCCGCGCTGTCGGCGGCGCCCGGCAACGTGGAGCCCGCGGGCACGGTGACGCTCAATGCCACCGCCACGGATGCCAACCCGGGCGACACCCGCACGTACGCCTGGAGCGCGCCCTCGGGCAGCTTCGCCCAGCCGAGCAGCCCCGCCACCACCTGGACGGCGCCCGCCTCGGCCGCCCTCGTGCCGCTGACGGTGACGGTGACGGTGACGGACTCCAAGGGCGCGCAGGGCAGGGTGAGCTTCAACGTCAACGTCAACTCAGGCAGGGGAGATGCCACCACCAACGCCTCCCTCAACACCTGGCCGCAGGTGGGTAACATCTCCGCCAGCGCCACCGCCCTGGAGGTGAATGAGTCCACCACGGTGTCCGCCACCGCGTCCGACAACGACGGCGACACGCTGGGCTACAGCTGGGCGGCCTCCTGCCCCGGCACGTGGAGCAACGCCACCCCCACGCTCACCGCCACCGTTTCCAACGCCCTGGGCGCCTCGGCTACCCACTCCTTCACCGTGACGGGCCTGCCCGAGTGTGCGTCCCAGGTGGCCCCCGCCCTCACCGTGGGCATCTACTACACGCTGGTGGTGCGCCAGGACGGCACCGTCTGGACCTGGGGTGACAACCGCTTCGGCCAGCTTGGGGATGGGACACTCACCAACCGCAACTCCCCAGGGCGGGTGCCGGGCCTCAGCGGCGTCACCGTCCTCTCCGCGGGCCAGTACCACACGGTGGCGCTGCGCCAGGACGGCACCGTCTGGACCTGGGGCCGCAACCAAACCGGCGAGCTCGGGGATGGGACCACCACCTACCGCTCCTCCCCGGTGCAGGTGCCGGCCTTCTGACGCCGTCCCCCCGTGGGCTCCACTCCAGGGACGGGCCTTGCGTTCCTCCTCGGCGTGGAGCGCGGGGCCCGAAGTTCTTTCCAGCGAGTGGGTGTACACTCCGCCTGCATGCCATCGCAGTCCTTCACGGACGTCTCCACCGCCAACCTGCGAAACCACGAGGGGGAAGGACGAGACGCACAGCTCGGCGTATAACGGGCCTGGAGTCCCCGGTGCCGAGCGCGCGGCCCCAGCTCCCGCCCGAGAGGTGGAGCTCCCGGACGCACTCCAGCGGATAGGTTTCGAGCAGGAGCTCTGGAGGCAGGCCGGTGTTGACCGCCTGGGCCCACACGTTGTGGACGTCGAGCACCAGGAAGCCATCAGTGGGGGTCAGCACGGCGTCGAGGAACGGGCCCTGGTGGAGCGCATCGACAGGGGCGAGGGTGTTGGCCAGCACCTCGAGACCGACGGGGCCGCCGGTGGCGGCGCGCAGCCGTTCGAGCCGGTCGCGGCCGATGTCCACGGCGGCTGTGCAATACGGCACGGGCAGCATGGTGCTGCGGGTGAACGGCCCCGCGGCGGTGAAACCGAAGTGCTCGGAGACATGGCGGTAGGGGCGGCGGCGGCACTCCTGGGCGAGATGCTCAATCCACGCCTCCTGCCGGGTCTGCCAGGCGGCAGTCAGCACCGACAGCCACACGCCGTCTCACGGAGGTTCTGGTTCATGGCTCTCTTCCTGGCTGAGGGGACACACGCTGGATGGCGTGAGGCGCCGGACGAGGCAACCCCTGCCCGGCTCACCTGGAAAGGTGGGGTTGCCTCTCGCCGGATGTGAAGAAAAAGAGCGGGAGGAGAGACGGGCCCTGCCTGGATGCCTCCTGTGGAGTCAGGCCACCTGGGGTCTTCGAAGCCCGGCGGCTCTTGAACACACTCACGCTGGAGCGTTCTGCCTGCCGCCTATCCGCCGAATCCCAGGAACCTCACTTCCGATTCGCGCTCGTGGTGCTGTTCTGGAACAGCCGCTTCGCCATGAAGTCCACGAAGGCTTTTACCTTCGGCGATGGATGCCGGCTCGACGGCCATAGAATCCGAAATGTGCCGACATCGTGGATGTAGTCGTCGAGCACGGTGACGAGTGTGCCATCGTCCAGTTGGCGGCGAATGGTGAAAAGCGGCAGGCAGGCGATGCCGAATCCTTGTTCTGCCATGTAGATCAACGGCTCCAGCGTGCTCGTCACGGCGGTCGTGGGAAGGTCGACCTCGATGTCGGTACGCCCGCGGCGAAGCGGCCAGCGTTCCAGCTTTCCGGTCGAGGGATATTTATGGTGCAGGCAGGCGTGGGCTCTCAAATCCTCCGGCTTTCGCGGAACACCCTTCCGCGCGAAGTAACCTGGAGCTCCCACCACCCGGTGGGAGAACGTCCCGAGAGTACGGGACATCAAGCGGGAGTCGCCGCTCTCTCCGGTGCGCACCACCGCATCGAACCCCTCGTCGATCACGTCCACGAGCCGGTCCGTGAAGTCGAGGTCCAGCTCGACCTCGGGATGGGCCCGCATGAAATCGCCAATCACTGGCATCAACAGCATTCCGACCAGCGGCAGGCTGACACGTAGCTTGCCGCGTGGCGCGGTGGTGGTTTGTGACAGCTCCAGCTCCGCCGCTTCGATCTCACAGAAGATACGCCGACACCGATCGAGGAACAGGGCGCCTTCGGGCGTGAGCGAGATGCTGCGCGTGCTGCGGTGGAACAGACGTACGCCGAGCCTCTCTTCCAGCCGCGCAACGGCCTTGCCGATCGCCGATGAAGAGACGCCCAGTTGCCGCCCCGCGATCGTGAAACTGCGGGATTCCGCCGCCTGAACGAAGGCGCTCAGCGCTCCGAGGCTGTCCATTTCTGTCACCACCATTGCGGACATCCGTGTCCGATATATTCGGAATCCTAGCCTGTTTTTCGCCCATGAGGGGGAACTTAAGTTCTTCTCGAACAACTTCCTCAGGCGGCCCATGATCTCGAGCAAGACAGCGAACGACGCCAGCCCAGCCCATTCCAGAACCGAGACGACCTTGGATTCCGAGCGTCTGCCCATCGCCGGACTCCTCGCCCTGGCGACGGCCGGATTCATCACCATCCTCACCGAAGCCCTTCCCGCAGGACTGCTGCCACAGATGAGCGCGGGCCTCGCGGTTCCAGAGTCTCTCGTCGGGCAACTCGTCACCGTCTATGCAATCGGCTCGCTGGTCGCGGCGATCCCACTGACCGCCGCGACACGCGGATGGCGGCGGCGCCCGTTATTGCTGACGGCCATAGGTGGTTTTGCTCTCGTCAACACCCTCACGGCGTTTTCGACCCACTACGCACTCACCCTTGGCGCGCGGTTCTTCGCCGGTGTCTTCGCTGGATTGCTGTGGGCGCTGCTCGCTGGCTACGCCAGCCGGATGGCGCCGGACCACCTGAGAGGCCGCGCGATTGCCATCGCGATGGTCGGCACCCCGCTCGCGCTCTCCCTGGGCGTTCCCGCCGGCACCTTCCTCGGCGCTGCCGTCGGCTGGCGATACACGTTCAAGCTCATGAGCATCCTCACGCTGATCCTGATCGGCTGGGTGCTCTGGAAGGTGCCCGATTTCCCCGGACAGGGGACCGACAAGCGGCTTCCCCTCTCCAAGGTATTCGCCATTCCTGGCGTGAAGGCAGTGCTCTTCGTCACGCTCGCCTTCGTGCTCGCCCACAATGTCCTCTACACCTACATCGCGCCGTTCCTCGTCCCCGCGGGTCTCGCGGGAGACATCGACGTCATATTGTTCGTCTTCGGCGTCGCGGCGCTCGTCGGCATCTGGCTCATCGGGACGTTGATCGACCGCTGGCTGCGTGAGCTCGTGCTGGGCAGCACCTTGCTCTTCGTTCTGGGGTCCATCGCGATGGGCGTCTGGGGAAACGTGCCCGGCGTGCTCCAGGCGGGGGTCGCCCTGTGGGGACTTGCCTTCGGTGGCGCCGCGACCTTGTTCCAGACCGCCTCCGCCAACGCGGCAGGTGAGGCCGCGGACGTTGCTCAGTCGATGATCGTCACCGCCTGGAACCTCGCCATTGCCGGTGGCGGCTTGTTGGGCGGCGTCCTCCTCGAAACGCTCGGCGTCGCCTCCTTCCCCTGGGCATTGGTCGTGCTGCTGCTCGCAACGCTGATGGTGGCCTGGCGAGCCGAGCGCCACGGCTTTCCCCCAGTGCCCCGCCCATGAGAGTCGTCAGAATGGGAGGAGATGAAGAAAGGGCTTGTTCGCGTACACGTAGGCGTAGCTCGAGTTCGTGCAGCCGCAGTCCACCACGATGGCCTGGTTGGCCAGCTGGGTGTTGATGGCCGAGACGTATAGGAAGGACAGGAGCCCTGTTGGGGGTAGAGGGCGGGAGCAGAGCGGGAGGTGAGGGCGGCTGACGGGTAGCCCATGAAGCGCACCCCGGGCCGGCGCAGAACCGATTCATCTCCAGGGGACACACGCCAGCCTGGCCCAGGCCAGCGTCCCTGGCGGGGCGCGGCACCGGATGAGGACTGCAGTGGTGCTGGGAGCAGCAGCCCCTGCTTTGGCTCAGCACCACGCGCTTTGGGGCGGCCCCTGCGCCGGGGCCAGCTTCGCAGGCCGTGTGGGCAGTCCCAGGTGCTCCAGAATGGAGCGCACCCCCCTGGGCGCTGTCTCGTACGCCAACACCCGGCGCCTGCCTCCACACCCGGCTCAGGCCAAGACGTCCACCGCGAATGTCCTGCGCAGCAGCCCCGCGAAAGTCTACTGGCGGCGTCCTCTCCTTCCTCCGCTCCTGCCTCAGGCGCCACACTCACCTCCTCTGCTCCTACTGGGGGCGCGTCACGCTCCTCTCCTCCCCACCTGCTTGGGGGAACGAATTCCGTGCATCGTTCCGCCGCTCGCCGTTTCTCCTCCTGGCATGACCTTCAATTTCAGGGGGGGCCTCGTGAAGCCGGCACATGGGTCCAAGTCATTTGAGGCTCGCGATCTCGCCACAGTGAGCGCGAAGGGGGCGGGACCGCGGCCGCGGATGAGGCGCGGCTCAGCCATGCCGGTCTGCCCTTGCCGATGCCTTGACGGGGCCTCTGCCGTCGTGGCTCCATCAGGAGGACTCCATGCACGTGCTCATCCTTCTGTTTTGGCCTGCGACGGGGCGAGCCGTGCCGAACTGGAGGCCGTTGCCCAGATCGCGACGCTGGGCTGGGACGCCCGCACCAGCGGATAGGGGCCCGGCGCGGGCACCCAGCGCCTACCGCGACGACTGCTCGGCCACCGCCAACAGCAGCTTCCCTGTCGACGTTCGGCTCTCGAGCGCCCGATGTGCCTGCTCCGCCCGCGCGAGTGGGAAGACGCCTCCGACGGTCAGCTCGAGCCAGCCCTCGCGAAGTCCCGCGATGACCTCGTTCGCGCGGCGGTGAAGCTCTTCGGACGTACGCAGTTGCGCCAGGCTGGCGCCGCTGACGGAGATCGATTTCTGCACGAGGAGTGGGAAGACGTCGATCGGTTTCGGAAGGCCGCTCGAGGCTCCGAAGTAGACGATGGACCCGCGGACGGCGACCGCATCGAGGTTGCCCATACAGGTGGTCCCACCGACGCCGTCGAGGACGAGATCCGCGCCATGTCCGCCGGTGAGCTCCTTCGTCTCCGCGGCGAAGTCGTGCTCGGTGTAGAGGATGACGTGGTGAGCACCGAGCGCTCGCGCCTCCTGCGCCTTCGCCTGGCTCGACACCGTTCCGATGACCGTGGCGCCCAGGTGCCTGGCCCACTGCACGAGGAGCGCCCCCACACCGCCGGCCGCCGCATGAACGAGAACGAAGTCGCCACGCGTCGGGTGGCGGAATTCGTTGATGAGGTATTGGGCGGTGATTCCCTGAAGCGGAAACGCCGCTCCCTGCTCGAACGTGAAGTCATCGGGAAGAGGGATGACTCGGCTCGCATCGACGACGGTGTACTCGGAGTAGGCGCCCGGCTGGCTCGTGAACGCGACGAACGCGACCCGGTCTTTCACCTTCAGGTGGGCGACGCCCTCTCCCACCGCCTCGACGACTCCCGAACCCTCGACCCCGGGCGTGAACGGCACGACGCGAGGGGAGGTCCCGCGCCGCTGCCCGACGTCCATGAAGTTGACTCCGGCCACCACGACCCGCACCAGAACCTGGCCGGGACCGGGCTCCGAAGGCAGGTCGATCGATCTCAGCGTGAGGACTTCCGGGCCACCGTTGGTCTCCACGCGGATCGCCTTCATCGGAGACCTCGCGGCTCACGTTCGCTGTCGAGCAGCTCCATCAACCGTGGCAGGTACCGCGTTCCAGCGACTGCCTCTTGCGGAACGGCGGCCTCAATCCTCGCAAGGTCTTCCGCACTGAGCTCGATGCTCAGCGCCGCCAGGGTCTCCGAGAGCTGGGCCACGGTCCGCGCGCCGACGACCGGCACCAGGTCCTTCCGCCGCGCCAGCGCCCAGGCGATCGCCAGCTGCGACGTGGCGGCCGCCTTCTCGGCCGCGATCCTCGACAGCGCGTCGACGAGCTTCACGTTCTGCTCGAAGTTCCCCGGGTGGAACCACGGCAGGTGCGCTCGATGCCCTGTCCGGTCCGCAGGTCTCGCCTTGCCGCTCAGGAGGCCGTGCGCGAGCACCCCGTACGCCGTCACCCCGATGCCGAGCTCGCTCAACACGGGAAAGACGCTCTGCTCGGGCTTGCGACTGAACAGCGAGTATTCGATCTGCAGGTCGCTGATCGGATGCACGGCATGCGCACGGCGGAGGGTGTCCGCGCCCATCTCGGACAGTCCGATGTGCCGCACGTACCCGGCCTTCACCAGGTCGGCGATGGCACCGATGGTGTCTTCGATGGGCACCACCGGATCGAGCCGAGCCGGGCGATAGACGTCGATGTGATCGACGCCCAGCCGCTTGAGTGAATACGAGAGGAAGTTCTTCACCGACGTCGGCCGCGCATCGAGACCGACGAACGTCCCGTCGGGAGAGCGAAGCCCTCCGAACTTCACCGACAGCTTCACCTTGTCGCGACGGCCCTCGATCGCCCTGCCGATCAGCTGCTCGTCACCGCCCGCGCCGTAGAAATCGGCGGTGTCGAGCAGCTCGACTCCGCGCTCGATCGCCTCGTGGAGCACCCGCATGCCGTCCCCGTGGGCGAGCGCCTCCGAGCCGAGCGCGATGGGAAAGACCACCGGTCCGCCGTTGCCCAGCGTTCTCGAATCCGCCATCGATGGTACCCTCGTCGTTACTAATTACGATATTTGTAATTTGTAACCACGCCATCGTCAAGGGAATCGCAGCGCCATGCCTCGAACCGGATCGTCCCCCGCTGAGCTGAAGACCCGCGCCATCGACGTCGCGCTCGCGCGCATCCGCACCCAGGGGTTCGAGAAGGTTCGGCTGACCGACATCGCCCGCGAGCTGGGGATCAGTCACGTCGCGCTCTACGCGTACTTCGAGAGCAAGGAGGCGCTCCTCGACGCGGTGCTCGAGCGGTGGCTGGGGGAGACGACCTCTGAGCTCGAGAAGGTCTGCGCGTCGAATCGAAAGGCGTCGCAGAAGCTCGAACAGTGGTTCGTCGCCCAGTACGCGATGAAGCGAGACCGGGCGCTGAACGATCGCGAGACCTATGCAGCGTTCGAGACGGCCACCGCGGTGAAGAAGCCGTTCGTGCGGGCGTACCTCGAGCAGCGGACCAAGCAGCTCGTCGGTCTGCTAGAGGAAGCCGGAGACCCATCACCGCAGCGCCACGCCGAAGTGCTCCTCGACGGCACGGCGGGGTTCTTCCATCCGCGCTTGATCCTCGAGACCGCGGAGAAGAATCGCGAGCCCGAGCTCAAGCGGGTGCTGCAGACGCTGCTGCGCGGGCTCGCCGCCGCGAAATGACCTCTTCGCCGATGAGCAGGAGCACCCAGCTCACGCCAGCCCCCACGCGCGGTGCTGCTCCTCGGTCGCATGCTCGAGCACGTGCACCAGCATCCCCACACGCTCCGCGTCGAAGCGGCCGAGCGGGCAGAAACTTGTGCACCGTCAGCCACACCAGAGGCGTAGGGCGGCCGTGCTTCGTCAGCAGCGAAGCCACCAGCGTGGTGTGGTCATCATCGTCGAAGTCCGTCCAGTCCAGGGCGATGACGACCTCGGTCCGCTGGGCCAGCACGTACGGTACCCACAGACTCAACAGGTGCCACACGTTCAAGCCCGCGTTGGACAGCAACCTGTCTACCTGCTTCACCCCGTGCTTGCCCTTGGTGCCTCGCGCCACCGCCACGGCCTGCCCGATGGCGTACACCGACAGGCTCGCGGCGTGGATGACCCCCAGCGTCGCCAGCGACAGCGACAGCACCCGCTTGGCGTGGAGGTCCTCCGCGAAGAGGCTGGAGAGGAATTCATGGACCTGCTGCTCGTTGATAGCTGAAGTACCCACTTCTCCGGTAACGTCCATGACCCTACTGCTCGAACTAAATAACCTACCGACCCCCTCCTCGCCTGCTTGCTAAATGAGGGGATGCCTCAGGGCGGCGTCCTCTCCTTCCTCCGCTCCTGCTTCGCCCCTGCCTCAGGCGGCACGTTCGCCTCCTCTGCTCCTACCTGAGGGCGCGTCACGCTCCTCTCCTCCGTACCTGCTTGGGGGAACGTTGGTGCGGTTATGTTAGGCGCTCTAAGCCTGGTGGTGGCAGTCCCAGGATAAAATCTCCCTCTGGCAACCCTTCACGCCGGTCGTATCGTGAGCGCCGTGAGCAGGCCGACCGGGGCGTCCGGTGGCCTGCGTTAAGGAGAATTTCGCATGCGTTATAGACTGTTCGGCCGCACTGGCCTTTACGTCTCGGAACTCTGTTTCGGAGCGATGACATTCGGCGGGAAGGGCTTCTACGAGCCCATTGGTAAGACGGCCCAGGCCGAGGCCGACGAACTCGTGTCAATCTCGCTCGAGAGCGGCATCAATTTCTTCGACACCGCTGACGTCTACTCCGAGGGCGAGTCCGAGAAGATCCTCGGCAAGGCCCTCGGCGCGCGTCGCAAAGACGTCGTGCTCGCCACGAAGGTGCGCGGCAAGGTCGGCACTGGTCCGAACCAGCAGGGCCTCTCCCGCGCTCACATCATGAGCTCCATCGAGGGCAGCCTGAAGCGCCTCGGGACCGACTGGGTCGATCTCTACCAGATTCACGGCTTCGACCCGGTGACCCCCTTCGACGAGACACTGCGCGCCCTCGACGACGTTGTCCGTTCTGGCAAGGTGCGTTACGTCGGCTGCTCGAATCTCGCAGCATGGCAGCTCGCCAAGGCCAACGGCATCGCGGCGCGCCATGGTTGGGCTCGCTTCGAGTCATTGCAAGCCCACTACACGATCGCCACCCGCGATCTCGAACGCGAACTCGTGCCTCTACTGAACGACGCGCAGATGGGGCTCATGGTATGGAGCCCGCTCTCCGGGGGCCTGCTGTCCGGAAAGCATGGTCGTGACGGCAAAGGCCCTGACGGCTCGCGCCGAGCCAGCTTCGACTTCCCGCCCGTCAACAAGGACCGCGCCTTCGACTGCATCGACGCGATGCGGAAGATTGGCGACGCCAAGGGCGCGAGCGTCGCATGCGTCGCGCTTGCGTGGCTGCTCGCAAAGCCCCACGTCTCTGCGATCATTGTCGGCGCGAAGAACGAGGAGCAGCTCAGGGACAACCTGAAGGCGAGCGACTTCGTGCTCGACCCCGCCGAGATCGCCGAGCTCGACAAGGTGAGCGCACTGCCCGCCGAATACCCGGGCTGGATGATCGAGTTCCTAGGCAACCTAGGCAGAGCGCCGAAGAACGCTCGCTAACGTCAACTGTTGCCGTCTGGCGAGCCCGCATGCCCGCATGTCGTTCACGCCGTGCGCGACCATGCGGGCTCGTCGGAGGCATTCGAGCGGTCAACAACAAGTGAGGATTATGATTCAAAAGCGCAAGCTTGGACGGGGACTGGAAGTATCGGCTCTCGGCCTCGGCTGTATGGGCATGAGCTTCTTCTACGGTCCGCCCAAGGACACCGCGGAAATGACGAAGCTGCTGCGCGCGGCGGTTGACCGCGGCGTAACGTTCTTCGACACCGCAGAAGTCTACGGACCTTTTCTCAACGAGGAGTTGGTCGGTGCGGCACTTGCGCCAGTGCGCGACCAGGTGGTGATCGCCACCAAGTTCGGCATCAAGCACGGCGAGAACGGGCCGAGCCCGCTGTCGGGGGTTGACAGCCGACCCGAGCAGATACGTCGAGTGACGGACGCATCTCTGAAGCGTCTGCGGACCGACAGAATCGACCTGCTCTACCAGCATCGTGTCGACCCAGAGGTGCCCATCGAGGACGTAGCCGGCACCGTGAAGGACCTGATCGCCGAAGGGAAGGTCAAGCACTTTGGCCTATCGGAGGCCGGCGCGGCGACGATCCGCCGCGCGCACGCCGTGCATCCCGTGACGGCGTTGCAGAGCGAATACTCGCTCTGGATGCGAGAGCATGAGGCCGAAATCATTCCGACTCTAGAAGAGCTGGGCATCGGGCTGGTGCCCTACAGCCCCCTTGGGAAAGGCTTTCTGACCGGCAAGATGGACGCCAGCACGCCGTTGGCCGACGACGACCTCCGCCGGCTACTGCCGCGCTTCTCCCAGGACGCGATGGAGGCGAACCAAGCGCTAGTCAGCCTGCTCCAGCAAATCGCCGACGACAAGCGAGCCACGCCGGCCCAGATTGCTCTTGCCTGGGTGCTGGCCCAGAAGCCTTGGTTCGTTCCAATCCCTGGCACTACGAAGTTGCACCGGTTGGAAGAGAACTTGGGCGCGCTCGACGTCGAGCTGACGCAGGGCGACTTGCAGCGCATCGAGGAGGCCTCAGCTAAAATTCGTATTCAGGGCGCGCGCGTGCCCGAACGGCTCCAGACTCAGTTTGGACGATAACTCTCTCAGGGTCGCGAGCGACCGTGACGTTATTTCGCCATCGTCTTCTTGATGGAGGCGCTCGCGAGCAGCTCCGGGGCGGCGGCCGACAGCGCCGCGCCGCCGGCCGCTCCTCCTCCCGCGAGGACCGGCAGGAGCCACGTCAGCTTCGTCTCGACGGCGCCGAACGCCGCGACGACGGCCTGGTCCAGGGCAGACATGTCGTCGACCGTGAGGACTGGCTTCAGGGCGAAGCACGACCAGCTCGACGTCCTCGTGAACAACGCCGGCGCAACCTTCAAGAAGCCCGTAATGGGCCCTGACGGGGTTGAACTGACGTTCGCGCTGAACCACCTCGCTTGTTTCCAACTCACGACGTCGCTGCTCGACCTGCTGCGAAGGACGCCCGGCGCGCCCGCGACCGGGTCGAGCAGGCGCGCAAGGGCATCATCGACCGCCTCGCCGCCGTCCTCGACGACCGCGACCTCGAGGACTTCGAGCGCATCTCCGCCAAGATCCTGGCTGCCTTCGACGAGCCGGGCGACGAGGAGCCCTGATTCACGGGGTCACCGGTGGAGGTGAGGCGCGCGGCGCGCTAGACTGCGGCCCGTGACCGCCGCGTCCCTGTCGTCTCCGCGCTCCGAGCTGGGGCACTTTCTCCGGACCCGCCGGGCGCGGCTGCGGCCGTCCGATGTGGGGCTGCCCGAGGGTGCGCGGCGGCGCACGCCGGGGCTGCGGCGCGAGGAGGTCGCGCAGCTCGCCGACGTGGGGGTGAGCTGGTACACGTGGCTCGAGCAGGGGCGCGACATCCAAGTTTCGGAGGCGCTGCTCGAGCGACTTTCGAGCGCGCTGCGCCTCGATGCGGCGGAACGTTCGTACCTGTTCGAGCTTGCCCAAGGTCGCTCGCCCCGTCCGGTTGCCGCAACGCCGCCGATCGTGAGCCCCCTGCTCGCGCGCACGATCGAGGCGCATCGTCATCCGGCGATTGTCTCGACCGTGCGCTGGGACGTCGTCGCAATGAACGGGCCCGCGCTGAAGCTTTGGGGTGATCAGCGTGGCACGAATGCCCTGCGGAACATCTTCCTCGGCAAGGTACCGCCGCTCGCCACGGTGGAGCACGAGGCACACGCACGAAACCTCGTTGCGCGCTTTCGCTCGGAAGCCGCGCGCGCGAGTGCTCATGAGCAGTTCCAGGAGATTGTGGACGAGCTGAGGGCGAGGAGCCCCGAGTTCCGCCGTCTCTGGACGCAGCATGACTTGTATGCCGAGCCCGAGGGCACGAAGATCGTCGACATCCCCGGAACCGGCCGCATCGAGCTCGCGCACGTGACGCTGATGCACATCGAGCCGGACGCACGCACTCTTCGAGTCCTCTTCTATTCTCCCGTCGGCCCCGAGAGTGCGCAGCGAATGGCGCGTGCTCTCGCAGAACGTTGAAAGCACGAGGGACGTGCTGCGCTGCGTGGATCGATGCCATCGCCTCCAATGGTCCAGGCCGTCAGCGCTGTCGCGGCCCCGTGACAATCGGTTCCCTGCGGGAACTGGGAAGCCGCTCCCAGGAGGTGCATGACCAGGAGGTCCGCCGGCTGCTGGAGGAGGCGGTGGAGGGGGCCCTGCGCGACATCCGGGCGGAGTGGTATCAGGGCCGGAGTGGTCCCGGGCCTCGCGCGCTTCCACACTTGGAGGGCGCGACGGGGCGGCTCGTTAGCTTCTCGGCACCTCGTCCAGAGCGGCTCGCGGTGAGCTTGCGCGAGCACCCCGAGTCCAGGCCGAGGCCCTCGTCTCCGACTACCTCCGGTTCTACCGGAGCCCCATGTGCTGGGCGGGTTGGCGGCTCATGCTTCGGACGTTGGAGGATTGGCGCGGATGAGCTCCGGGCTGCCGGTATTGAACGATTTGTCGCTCGCTGGACGGGTGACCTTCCTGGACACCTGGGAGCCCGTGCTCTGGGCGTACTGGAGCAATGCCTTCACTGATGTGCTCACGAGCGATCAGCGCTGGTTGAGGGCCTCGGACGCTCGAGCGGGAGGCCGGGACGACATCCAAGCGGGACAGTGGATTGCCCAGGGAATCCTGGATGCGCTCCGGACCCGTCCGCGTCTCGACTTCGCCCCGGACTGGACGAACCTGCCGCGCTGGTATGCGTGGTGGGTGGGGCGCCGCGCGGTAAGCGCCCAGCGGAGTGCGTCCACCTTTTCGTCGTTGGACGAGGAGCACACTGGAGCAGATACCTGCTCTTCCGAGGATGAGCTGGTGGAACGGCTGGATCGTAAGCGCCAGATGAAGAAGCTGCTGGAGCTCATCGACAGGTGGGCGGACATCCTCGGGCGCATCTCGGCCAGTACAGGGCTACCGGATATCGAGGCGGACTGGTTGTGGGCTACCTGCATCGCACGGCGTCGCCTGGCCCAGTTGCTGCTCGCGAGCGGGGTAGGCGATGAGCGCTTCCAGGAGGTAGACAAGAGCCATCCTCCTGGCGAGGACCTCGGTACCGGGCGACGCTCCCAACGAGCGCACCGCGCGAAGCCGCAAGGGCGCGGCGGCGGCGTTCCGGTTCAACCTCGAGGCGTTGCTGCCATTGCATTTGGAACTCACACCCGCGCACCAGGTCTTCCTGGGGCCCGTCCGGGACGTTCACGAGGCGCCGGCCTGTCCCGCGCTGCCTGTCACGGCGGAGGCGCTCCACGGTTTTCGGGAGGTGCTGCGCCAGAGCCCCAGGTGGCAGGAGGCGCGCGAGAGGCCATTGGAGGGGTTGTGGGCTGGGGTCTTCCGGGCGGCCTTGAAAAAGGCGGTGACCCGGCTGTTGCCGCCCGCGTTCCGTGAGCAGGTCGAGCAGGACTGGAAGGAACTGGTGGGGACTCAGGTGCGCGAGGAGCAGGAGTGACCATGAACTGGATCCAGCCGGGCATCGACACCCTGAGAGACTACGTCCACGGTGAGCTGTCGCGAGAGGAGAGCGAGGCTGTGCGCCGCTGGCTGGTGGCCTATGCGGATGAGGAGGTCCTCCGTGTCTACGAGGCGCTCCTCGCCGAGCGCCAACGCCAGCAGGCACGGTTGGCCCACTGGGCTTCCCAGCCGCTGCGGGCCCGGGTCGAATGGCTCTGGTCGAAGCTCCGCCACAAGCTCACGGCGCACGGTATGCGAATCAGCCAATCCCTGAGCGAGAGGCCGGCCGCTTTCTCCCCCTTGGGAGGGCATGCCCCGGCGTCCCAGGTGGAGCTCTCCCTTTCCGTGGACCCAACGAAGACGGTCGATGTGGTGGTGCGTCTGGGAGAGGCCAGCCACATCGCGGTCTACGTGGTGGACAGCCAGGGGACGCTCCATCCCATGCCCACGGAGGCGCGGCGCTTCGAGATGGGCGAGGAGCTGGACCTCGCCGGGCTCGACCTCGAACCTGGGGAGCTCGAGGTGGACCTGTTCGTCTTCTTCGATGGGGCGCGCCCGCTTCCGTCCCCTCCGACGGGGGCTGGACTCGAATGGCTCGCGAATCTGCTCCAGGAGGTGGACGCGGATGCTCACCGCTCCGCGATGAGGCGCACCCTACGGGTCTCCCCCTCGAGTCCCGGGAAACAAACCTGAAGGGGGCTCCCTTGGTCCGTACCGGCGAAGGCCGGCCTGGTTCCAAGGGAGCTTCCCATGTCGACTCGATATCCGGTGCAGGTGGGCTCGTTCCACATGACCCACCACGCCCTCCTACGTTCCGCCGAGCGGGGCATCAGCCTCCAGGCCATCCATGTCGTACTCCGTCATGGACAGCTTGCCTGGGACGGGAGGGGAGCCCTGTATGCGATTGGACCCGGTGTTGTCAGGCCCGCGTCCGTGGCTGGTGCGCTGTGGCGGAATGCGTCGGGAGTCGTCGTCGTGGTCCGCTCGGGGCGCATCCCGACGGTATTTCGGGTCCGGAGGAGGTCGCCGCGCGCGGATTCATCGATTGCCCATCTCTCCATGCTCCCCCACCGTTTTTAAAGCCCCGCGACCCGGATCGGTGGGCTCCTCGCCTCAACGTCAGTTGCCAAATTCGGCATCGAACGCGGCGATTGCCTCCTCAGTAGAAGCATAGGGTGCAGAGCGTTGATCAGGACGCTCCTCACAAAAAAGTTCCCAGAGCTGCCGTTCATGATGATGCATGGATTCCGCGATGGAACAAATGGGCCTGGAGTGACTTCAAGGGAGATTCGTAACTCCCTTCATGTCACCGCGTATTGACCTCCTCAAGGTCATCCCCCTTCGGAGTGCCGCCACCGCTCGTGCCGCTTGAGGGTTTCCGCGCTCGCGACGACCGACTCCACTTCCCCCACCGCCGCGAGACGGATGCCCACTTGCGTCTCGGCTTGTGCGACCGCCTGCATCGAGCCGGGCAGCTTCGGCACCTTCGCGGCCAGCCCCGGCGCCGTGTTGCCGATGGCCGCCATGGCGAACGCTCGCGCCGGGGGCCGGCCCTCTCGCGAGCCGGGCCGCCCCCGTTGAACCGGGCTCAGGGCGTGGGCAGCGCCGTGGCCGGGTGGACCGCGGGAGGTGAAGCGGTCGCCGTGCCGATGGCGTAGACGCCGTCATACCCTTCGGCCGTGATTCCCTTCTGGATGACGATGCGCGGCATCGCCGCGTGCTCCTCGTAGCGGGCCCTCTTCAGCGGATGGACCTTGCAGGTGTCCACCGTCATGCCCGTGCAGGCCCACATGGTCCCGCCCAGGTAGGCCATGTCGAGCGTGACCAGCCTGGGCTCCGCATCGAGCAGGTGGTTGGACATGAAGCGCAGGTTCGGGTCCCACGGCGCGCCCTTGTCCCGACGGGCATGGAGGTTCCCGGTCAACACGATGAAGGTGTCCTGGGGGGCCTGGGCACGCTCCTCGAGGAGCTTCTCCGCCATGCTGGCGTCGCGGTCCTTGCCGCCCGCGTCGAAGGCGCGAACCTCCAGGGGGAGGCCTGCGCGCTTCAGCTCACGCAGCCGGACGAGGGCCTGGAGCATGGCCTTGCTACTCCGGCCGTCCTGCATCGCATCGGTCCAGAGCCCGCCCGCCGTGAGCGGCTCAATCGCGCCATCCTCGCTCGCGAGGAACGCGTCGATGCGCGGTTGATCGCCCACGGGGAGCTCCAGCCCCACGCGCACGGGCTGACCGGCCGCGGCCGCGTGACACGCGAGCCGCGTGGCGAAGAGCGGAGCTTCCTGCGTGCCGTGCATCTCTCCAAGGACGATGAACGCGGCGGGCTTCAACACCGCCTCCATGCCCGGAATGGCGGGGCCACAGTCCGCCTTCGAGGCGGTCGCAGGGCTCGTGTTGGGCGACTGGATGGCGGGCTCGGCCGTCTTGCAACCTCCCAGCAGCGCGGCAGCGACCAGTAGATGACGCAGGGTGACTGTTGCCATTCGGTATGTGCCTCCTCGTAACCCGGACTCTGCCCGGGTTCATGGAGGATGGATAGCTTCCAGGAGCCGGAGCCTCGACTTCGGCAGGTCCGCGTCCTTCAGCACCTCGCCGCGCGGCTTGCTCCCCGTCGCGTCCTCGTAGCCCTCTGCCACCAGCGCGCTCAGGTCGAATGGCACCGACTTCGCGCGCTCCAGCTTCTGAGCATGGGCGGAATGGGGGCCCTGTTGCTCGGCGGAGGGCTGGTGCAGGGAGGAGAAGGAGGAGAGGGCAGGGGCCAGCAAGGCCATGCGTGGCGGCGGAGAAGGGGTCCGAGCCCCCTGATGGGGCACACTGCTGCCCTGGCCGCTCTTGCAGGAGGAGAGCGGTGAGCGTACCGGCTGCCGAGCTCATGCAGCGCCATCCAGGGGCGAGTGGCGAATGGGTCAACTTCTACGATGATGACGATGTCATCGCGTACCCGCTTCAGCCGCTGGGGGAGGCCTATCGCAAGAGCGTGCGGGATGTCTGCGTGAAGCTGAACGGGCTCTTCACCTGGACACCGATGGTGCATCCCTTCTACTGGGCGGATGATCGGGTGATGGAGCCCATGGCGAAGCCGCTCGCTCCCGGACAGGTGGGCCGCTATGACGACTCCTTCGAGGTGCGCGCCTTCGGCGACAACATGACGCGCTGGGGCACGCCCTCCGTCCTCATCGAGACGGGCCCCTGGCCCTCGCGTGCCCCGGACGAGCCCCTGGTCCAGCTCAACTTCGTCGCGCTCGCCACGGCGCTGGACGCACTCGCGAGCAGGAGGGCCGCACGGGCGGACGTGGCCCGCTACGAGTCCATCCCGGAGAATGACAGCTCGGGGCTCGTCTACCTGCTCCTCAAGGGCGTGGGCCTGTTCGGCGCCGATGGCAGGCCCTTCACCGCGGACGTGGGCATCTCCGTCAACCGCGCGGTGCGCGACAGCGACAAGGGGCCCCAGCTCGTCCACGTCGGCAGGGTGGAAGAGCTAGGAGATCTGCGCGTCCTGGGAGCACTCGAGAGCGTGGACGGAAGCGGGCTGCTCGCCGTACCGCTGTCCGGGCCTGGCGCGAAGGAGGGGGACACCGTCCACCTGCCTGAACCGAAGCAGCACACGCTCCAGCTCGGCCAGCCCGCCGAGTTGATGCTCCTCAAGCCCCTGGAGAAGGCGTCCACCTATCGCGTCGAGCGCATCATCCGCTTCGACCGCTGAGCCCCCCTCCCGACGGGGGGCCCGGGGGCGCCGCCGGGTCAGCCGGTGAAGCGCTCCTCCACGAGGAACGGCTCGCAGGGACGGCCCTCGAGGTCACGGAAGGAGACATGGCGTTGGATGGCCTTGCGCTGGTCTCCGTCCTTGCCGTAGTCGGTGCCGTTGCGCCACACGTGCAGGTACATCGCGTAGAGGCCTTCACCCAGCCTCACGAACGCGGGGTGGCCTGGACCGTTCCACTGCCCTCCGAGTGCCGGGCTGTCACTGTCGATCAGGATCCGCTCGCCCACCACGTTGTGCGCGAGCAGGTCGAGCCGGGCGATGTACGTGCGGTATTCGGAGTTCCCGAAGAAGCCCGCGCTGTAGATGAGGTACGACTGGCCATTCTCGTTCACCACGAACTGGCCTTCGATCAGGCCGTCATGGTGTGGCCCATTGGTGTGCAGGACCTTCGCCTTGCCCACGAGCTCGATGCGCCCGGTGGCCTCCTGCCGGAACTCGTGCGACAGGATGGGCGTGGGCGCCTTGCGCATCTGACCGGTCACCGGGTCCGTCCAGTTCAACCCGTTTCCGTCCACCTTGGTGAGCAGGAACGTCCGCTCCCTCCCCTCCGGGTCGATGGCCGAGGCCACGTGGCCATCAATCATGCCGACCAGGGGGTTCTCTCCGGCGGGCCCTCCCGGGTAATCGGGGGCCACGTCCCTCACGCGAACGTTGATGTCGAGAAAGCCGTGGTCCGTCCACTCGCCGTCGATGGCGGTGGCGGTGGCGTAGGCGGAGCGCAGGATGCCGGAGCGATCCCTCGCGGTGTAGTGCAGCGTGAGCAGGCCGTTGCGCACGTCGATCTCGGGAGCCCAGCGCGCCAGGACGAGGTCCCTGGGAAGGTCGGGCGCGAGCGGGTCAAGCTCGCCAGCGTTCCACCACGCGGGGAGCTTCCCCTCGGGGAAGATGGCGCAGTGCCTGCCATCCACCATGTGCGGCACCCAGGTGCCTCCCGCGAAGCGGTACAGCCGGAAGGCAAACGGCTGATCATTGGTGGTCGCGATCAACCAGAGGCCCGCGGTGCGTGCACCCCCGGGGCTGCTCGACGTGAGCCGCAGCACGAAGGGATCGGGCATCGTCTCATCGACGAGCGGCTCGGGAACGCGCTGCAGGTTCGCGACGATGTCCTGGAGCGTGCGCGACTCGTCTGGCGGAAGGTCGAAGAGGCCCGCCGGGTTCCGCAAGGTGTTGGAGCGGAGAAGGTTCGGCTCGGGGCGCTGCGGCGCACCCGAATCGGCGCGCGGGGAGTCAGAATCAGAAGGGGTGCTCATACAGGCGCACGACTCTAGCACGGGGTCGGCGCGGAGCAGAGGGGGCCACCGGCCGCGTCCAGGCACGGCCGGCGGCTTGCCTGCCGCGGTTACTTCCGGGCGCGGCGCAGGATCTGCGAGGCCCGGCGCTGGATGTCGGACAGGGCCTGCTCCTGCTTCTTGTTGACCAGCCAGGTCGAGTTCAGCTCGTTGACCAGCAGGTCCAGGATGGCGCGCTGGTTCTCGATGGGCGGCAACGCCCTGGCGATGGTGGCGGTGCGGGTGTACTCCGAGCGGTGCGGCAGCGCCTGCATCTCGGCGCTCTTGAGCACCGAAGCGCGCACCGGCAGATGTCCGGTCCGGGCCCAGTGGAAGTTGTTGTCGTTGAGGAACTTCAGGAAGGCCAGGGCCGCCTTCTGCTTCGCCGGATCCTGCTTCGGCTGCTTCGGCAGGACCCACATGTGGCTGTCGGACCAGATGGCATCCTTGCCGTAGATGGTGGGGATGTCGCGCACGACGTACTTCTTGAGGGCGTTCTTCGGATCCTTGGACTGCGCCTCGTAGGTATCGACGCCCCAGGTACCGTTCACGAGCACCGCCGCCTCGCCGGCGATGAAGGCCTGCTGCGCGCCAGCGTAGTCATTCTTGCTGCTGGCGTGGCCGGCGGCGTAGAGCGCGTTGAGCAGGCGCAACGCCTCCTTGCTCTCCTTCGACTCGAACTGGGCTTTCTTCTCGGCATCGACGATGTCGCCGCCCTGCTGCCAGACCCAGGTGAGGTACTGCCAGCTCGGCATCGGATCGACCGCGGAGGGGATGGCGAAATACCGCTTGCCGGTCTTGGCCTTCATCGTCTCGGCGTGCTGCATCAGCTCGGCCGGGCTGGTGGGCATCTTCGGCTGGCCCTTGGCGTCGACGAGCCCCGCCTTGGCGAACAGGTCGGCGTTGACGTGCCACACCAGGGAGTGCAGGTCGAACGGCAGGGCCCAGAGCTCCCCTTTGCTGGTGACGGCCTCGCGGGCCACCGGCAGGAAGTCGGCGGCGTCGATACCGCTCGCCGCGAAGCTCTTGCCGAGCGGCTGGACGAGGTCGCGCATCAGGTAGTTCGGCAGGACGCTGCGGTGCATGACCGCGATGTCAGGCGGGGTGCCGCCGGCGATGTTGGCGCTCAGCCGGTCGTAGTAGACGCCCCACTCCACCGACTGGGTCTTGACGGTGATGCCTTCCTTGTTCTCCGCGTTGAACTTGTTGGTGAGCACCTGGATGATGCCGCACTCACCTACCGCCTTGGACAGATCGGTGACGTTGGCGTACTCGTCACTGCAGCCACCAAAGAAGCGGAACAGCGTGATCTCCGTGGCGGCGAGCGCGGAGTTGGAGCCGAGGGCCGTGACCAGCAGCGTCGCGGCCGAGAGGAGCGTCTTCATCTTCATGGGGGTTCTTCTCCTGTTCCGACTGAGGGACCGTGACGAGACTACTTGCCGCCGGTCAGGGCAATGCCTTGCACGATGTAGCGTTGGAGCACGACATAGACACAGATCATCGGAGTGCTGGCGAAGACGGCCGAGGCCATCAGGAAACCGAGCCCCTCCGACATCGCGAAGTTGCCCTGCAGTGAGCCGAGGCCCACACTGAGGGTGTACATCTCCGGCTGGTTCGCCGTGACGACGGGCCAGAGGAAGTCATTCCAGGCATACAGGAAGGTGAAGATGCCGAGCGTCGTCAGCGCCGGGCGAGACAGCGGCAGCATCACAGACCAGAAGATCCTCAGCCGACTCGCGTTGTCGAGCTGCGCCGCCTCCTCCAGTTCGCGCGGTACGGCCTTGAAGAACTGGGTCATCATGAACACCCCCAGCGGCACCGCCAGGCGGGGGGCGATCAGCGAGAAGTAGGTGTTGTGCAGGTCCCACCCGGCGAACATGGCGTGCAGCGGCACCAGGACCGCCTGCTCCGGGATCATCAGTCCGGCCATCACCAGCAGGAAGAGGGCGCGACGCCCCGGGAAGTCGATCCGGGCGAAGGCGTAGCCGGCGAGCGACGACAGCACCAGCGTCAGCGTTGTCATGCCGATGGCGACGAGCAGGCTGTTGAGCAGCCAGCGCGGCGTCAGCGACACCCGCAGCAGGGTGGCGAAATGCTCCAGGGTATGCGGCCACGGCAGGATGCCGGAGGTGGAGCGCACCAGCACCTCGTTGGGCTTGAGCGCCAGGGCCAGCACCCACAGCATCGGCATCAGCCACACGAACGCGGCGGCGAGCAGCAGGACCAGGATGTAACGGTCGCCAAAGGTCCGATTCACGGCCTCAATCCTCCTGCCGCGACAGCCGGAGCTGCAGCAGCGCCACACAGAACATCAAGGAGAACAGCACCAGGGAGACCGCGGAGGCATAGCCGGAACGCCATTCGCGGAAGCCCGTTTCGTAGATGAGCTGAACCAGGGGCCGGGTGGAGTTGGACGGACCGCCGCGCGTCATCAGCAGCGGCTGACCGAACACCTGGAGATGCATGACGGTCTGCAGCACCACCACGAGCAGGGTGGTGCGAGCCAGCGCCGGCAGGGTGATGTGCCGCAACACCGCCCAGCGCGAGGCGTTGTCGAGCCTGGCGGCCTCGTAGACCTCCTGGGGAATCTGCTGCAACCCGGCGAGGAACAGCGCCATCGGAAAGCCGGCCGTCCACCAGAGGGTCGTCACCACCAGCGCCGGCATCGCCCATTCCTGGTCGGTCAGGAACGCAATCGGTTCCATCCCCAGGGCACGCAGCCCGTTGGCAACGAGCCCGCGGTCGGGGTTGAGCACCATCGTCCACACCAGCGTGACGACCGTGACCGAGAAGATGCTGGAGGCGAAGAAGATCGCCCGCAGCACGCCATGGACCCGCAGCGGCCGGTTGAGCCCCAGGGCCAGGGCCAGCCCGAGCACCGTGGATGCCGGCGCGGCCATGGCGGCGAACTGCAGGGTGCGCTTGAGCGCTTCCCAGAAATACGGATCGTCCCAAAGCTCCTCGTAGTTCAGCCAGCCGATGTACTCCCGGTAGCCTCCGACGATCTCCCAGTCGTGCAGGCTCATCCACAGGCCGAGGCCAAAGGGATAGAGCAGGAAGACGGCGTAGACCCCGAGGAACGGCGCCAGGAAGGCATAGCCGGCGACGGCGTCGCGGAACCGCCGTGGGCTGGAGGCCTGGTCACGGGTGACGGTCATCGCGTTCCCCTCATGCGGCGCTCACAGTGGACGGCAGCGCCACACCGTCACCGCCGAACAGCCGGCCGCTGCCGGGTTCGAGCGCCAGTGTCACGGTCTCTCCGATGCGGACGGGGCTGTCGCCGACATCGGTGGCGATGAGCGTGGCCCCCTCGGCACCCGCGACATACAGCAGCGTCTCACGGCCCAGCCGCTCGAGCGCCTTGACGTGGCCCCGGAAGACGCCCTCGCCAGCAACGGGCCGCAGATGCTCGGGCCGGACTCCAAAGGTGACCGGTGCGCCCGCAGCCAGCGTGCGGCCATCCGCCGCGACCTCGGCGCTGCCGCCGGGAAGGGCCACCGTCACCCGGCCAGGGCCGGTGGCGAGCACCCGGGTCTCGAGCAGGTTCATCTTCGGCGCACCGATGAAGCCGGCGACGAAGGTGTTCGCGGGGGTGCGGTACACCTCCAGCGGCGTGCCGACCTGCTCGATCCGCCCGTCACGGAAGACGACGATGCGGTCGGCCATGGTCATCGCCTCGACCTGGTCGTGCGTGACGTAGATGGAGGTGGCTTCGAGCCGCTGGTGGAGCTGCACCAGCTCGACCCGCATCTGCACCCGCAGCGCGGCGTCCAGGTTGGAGAGCGGCTCGTCGAACAGGAAGACCTCGGGCCGGCGGACGATGGCGCGTCCAATGGCGACGCGCTGGCGCTGGCCGCCGGACATCTCCGCGGGGCGGCGCTCCAACAGGTGCTCGATCTGCAGCAGCTTCGCGGCCGAGGAGACGCGCTCGGCGATCTCGGCGCGCGGCGTGCCAATGTTGCGCAGCCCGAAGGCCATGTTCCCGGCCGCCGTCATGTGGGGATAGAGGGCGTAGTTCTGGAAGACCATGGCGACGCCGCGATCGCCCGCCGGTATGTCGTTGACCCGGCGCCCGCCAATGAGGATCTCCCCGCCGCTGATCTGCTCCAGCCCGGCGATCATGCGCAGCAGGGTGGATTTGCCGCACCCCGAGGGGCCGACGAAGACGACGAACTCCCGGCGCCTCAGCTCGAGCGAGACGCCATGAATCACCGGGGTGGCGCCATATTGCTTGCGCACCTCCCGGAGCATCACATCAGACATGAGTCACACCCTCTCATGCCCGAAAGCTACGTCGCTCCAGGGAACATGGGAAGAACAAGTCCCACGGAGGGTGTGGACCCGGCCCCCCGGCTTGGACGCGGCCGCGCGTGCGCCGCCGCGTCCAAGACAGGTTCACCACCAGGCTTCGGCCTGGAGGCCCACCGAGGTGCCCGACAGCTGATCGCCAAAGACCTGACGCAGACGCGACGTGTCGCTGAAGCTCAGGCGGGCCGCCTCGTCCCAGATGGCGTGCGTGACGAACAGGCGGATCGTCGGGCGGGAGCTGGCCTCCTGAGCCGCGGACACCGCCGTCGCCAGGGGCGTATAGGCGGGATAGAAGCCAAGTTGAGGGTGAGGGCTGGAGAGGAGGGGCCGAGAAGGGCCGCTGACGGGGCAGCAAGGCCGCGCGCCGCGCTGGTACACGGGACGGTACAACCCCTTGGGGCACACCCCAGCCCTGGCCGCCCTCGCTTGAGGAGAGAGGCAGGGAGTTGGGGCGTATTGAGCGGCTGCGCCAAAGACCGTGAAGAACCGTCTCGAGATCCTCAGCAGCGTCTACGACGCCATTGAGCCCCCGTGAACGGGGCGACGTCACCTGGGCCCTCAACGGTCAGCAGCGGCCGGGTAGTACTCGATGCGCCTTGTCACGCTGCCCCGGAACGCTCGCTTCGGCGAGGAGGTGACTCGGCGGGTCCAGTTGCCCTGTTTGTCATACACATAGTCATTTCGATAGGACCGCTTCAGGTCCACGCCCTGAGGATTCGTCCACGTGTACTCGACGATGTTGCCAGCCGGATCGTACCGGGTGGACTCGTCGAAATTGTCCTCGGAACTGGCACTCCGGGTGAACTTGCGGCTGAGCACGCGGTGAGCCGCGTCGTAGAGCGTGACCCTCTTGGAGTCCACCTGGTCCGGGTTGTCTCTGCTGTATTCGTAGTGGGTCTCTTCCACGGTGTTGTCTGGATTGTATTGGTAGAGGGTCTTGCTGAAGACCGCCTTTCTGGAGTCCCGGTAGACCTCCACTTGAGTCTTTCTTCCCTGAGCATCGAACCGGGTCACGTACTTCACCGTGTCTCCCGGGCGCGAGGGCGGGACGACCCACTTCACCTCCATGATGTGCTCTTCTGGCGTGTACTTCTCATAGGTGTTGATCCGCTTGTAGGTGAGGCGCGTGCCCTGGGTGAACTCGGCGTACTCCACGAGGTTGCCGTCCGCGTCGAACGTGTTCTTGGCCGTGAACTTCAGCGTGTTGTCTTGCTTGTAATGTTCCACTTCCTCGTAGTTGCCGACCCCGTCGTACTTGTAGCGCTTGTCGCCGTAGTACTCGTCCGCTCGCGTCGTGACGCGTCTCGTGACGTTGCCTGCCGGATCGAACCACAGCTGCTCCAGGTTCTCGGGGCCGATGCCAGGCGCGGGCGGCTTGTCTTCCGTCTCCCGGACGAACTTGACCTTGCCCCGGAGACTGAACGTCTGCCAGTTCATCTGGTACTCCGGGTTGGCCTTGCGGGCGGGCCCGCTGGCGTTCTGACCGCCCCAGGAGTTGCCTCCGTAGACAGAGAATGCCAGCAACAGGAAGTACCAAAGCTTGCGTTTCTGGTTGGATGCCACGGGGTGCCTCTCTCGTTGAATGCTCGATCACTTGGCCGCATGACGCGGCAGGGTTGTGGGCCTGGGAGTCTGGTGGACTCGGCGGCCCTCCGCAACCGAGGGCGCCATGCCTCACCCGCTTCCACGGCGTCTTTGCTCCGGGCGCGAAGCTGCGGCCATTGCTGCTGCCTCAGGAGGGGGCTTACGCCGGGCCAGAGGAGGAGAGCCTGTCGCTGGCAGCGACGGTGGAGGATCGGAGAAGCGGTCCTGCACGTAGCGCTCAACACGCTGACCAGCGATGTGAACGAGGTGGCGAAGACCGCCATCGACTCCGTGTTCGAAAGGTCGGGGAGACAGGATTCGCACCCGTGGCGGGAGACAGAACCAGGGGCGCTGCTCAAGCGCGGCGGTGCATTAGAGGGCCGGTGGGCCGCTCAGCAGCAGGGCTCCCACGGGGATGCTGAAGAACCAGCGCCCGTTACACGGGAGGCTGGCCAGGCGCAGGTACTCGCGCATCTCCTGCCTCAGCTCCGAGGGCAGCGCCGAGACTTCCGTGTGCATGATGAAGCTCAGCACGTCATCGAGCTCCCGAGCGTCCTCCTGCATGAAGTCGGTGGTCTCCAGGGTGCTCGGGAACTGGTGCACCTCGGGGGACAGCCCGGCCTGGCGGAGCGCCTCGGCCACGTCGGAGGTGGCTCTGCTGTAGTCGAATGGCAGGGGCTCCGAGCGTGCCAGTCGTGGCTCGAAGAACCGATAGAACGCAGCCAGGCCCACGTGGGTCTGGTGGAAGATGAGCAGCGTGCCCCCCTGGCCTCAACCCGCGCAGGGCGGCCCGGACGTGGTCCGCCACGGGCTGCATGTAATACAGACAGTGGGACATGAGAATGAAGTCCCACTCCGGCGGCAGCACGGTCTGGGGGGGCAGGGCGACCGGTCTCAGCTCGGTGGGGCAGGGAAACCGGGTCAGGGCTGCTCGCAGGTGGAGCTGGAGATCCGGGTTGGGCTCGAGGGCCGTATAGTGACCCGGATGCTTGTTCAGGGCAGGCAGCACGCCGAGGATGAACTCACCGGTGGCCGCGCCGATGTCCAGCATCCGGAAGCCCTCGGCGCAGCGGCGTCCAATCGTCTCGGCGAGAAACCGGCCCATGGCTACGTACTCACTGCTCCGGCGGAAGAAGGCGGCAAAGCACTCCGCGTACCGGTGGGGCGTTCGTGTTGACGCTGGACGCCATCAACTTTGGCTCGGGCTGGTTTCCCCACCTGCGCAAACGGCCGGGGGCCTCGGGGTACTTCACCGTGGCCGGAGGATTGACGGACCACTTCCGCGCCCACGGGAGCATCCCTCCCGAGCGTCTCGCCGTCCTCACCGCCGAGGACTGCGCGGCCCTGTTCGGACAGGCGCTGACGGATGAGCCGATCCGGGAGCTCATGGGACTCTTCGCGCGCTCGCTGAGCGACCTCGGACGCTTTCTCCTGGAGCGCTTTTCAGGACGGTTCACCGCGCTCGTCGAAGCGGCGGGCCATTCGGCGGAGCGGCTCGTGGCCTCCCTCGCCGAGATGCCGCTCTACCGCGACGTGGCGCGGTATGGGGACTTCGAAGTGCCGTTCTACAAGCGGGCGCAGATCACCGTGACGGACCTGGCGCTGGCGTTCGGCGCGGAGGGCTGGGGACGGTTCGATGACCTGGAGCGGCTCACCGCCTTCGCTGACAACCTCGTGCCGCACGTCCTCCGCGTGGACGGAGTCCTCGAGTACTCGCCAGCGCTCGCCGAGCGACTGGACCAGGGGGGAGCCCCTCGCCGCGGGTTCGGCCGAGGAGATCGAGCTGCGTGCCTGCGCGGTCCATGCTGTGGAGCTCCTCGTGGCCGAGTTGCATCGCCAGGGAGTGCCCGTGATGGCGATGGGGCTCGACCACGTGCTCTGGTACCGCGGCCAGGGCGCGCGCTACAGGCAGGGCCCGGCGTATAGGCGGGATAGAAGCCAAGTTGAGGGTGAGGGCTGGAGAGGAGGGGCCGAGAAGGGCCGCTGACGGGGCCAGCAAGGCCGCGCGCCGCGCCGGTACACGGGACGGTACAACCCCTTGGGGCACACCCCTGCTCTGGCCGCCCTCGCTTGAGGAGAGAGGCAGGGAGTTGGGGCGTATTGACAGCGGCTGCGCCAGGTTCAGCACCACGCCTGCTGGGGTGGTCCCCGGGCCGGGGCCCGCTTCAGAGCCTGAGAGGGAAGTCCCAGGTGCTCCAATATCGAGCGCACCCCAGCGGGGGCCGTCACATACGCCAGCACCTTTCGCCTGCCTCCACACCGCGGACAGGCGAACACGTCCAGTGCGAACGTCCTCCTGAGCAACTCGGCGAAAGTCTACTCGCGGCGTCTTCTCCTTCATCGGCTCCGTGCTGGCCGCTGCCTGGGTCGCCACGCTCGCCTCCTCCGCTCCCGCTTGGGGGAGCCACCTGCTCCTCAATCACGGGCACCGCGCCCGGGGGCAGCGACTCCCGGGGGCAGTGCGGGTCCTTCGCTCTGCCAGCACGCGCCTCCTTCCTCCGCCCCCTGGACACGCGCAGAAGTCGAAGTCGAAACTTCTCTTGAGGTGGCTCGCCCGCCCAGTCCAGCCGTGCTGCACGCCGCTTCTTCCTCACCGCCACTGCTGCACCGGCCGGTGCCTCGGCCTCCCACGGGAACGTGGTGTAGAGGTCGATGGTGTTGCCGCTCCTGCGCTACGCCGTGGCGCTGCGCGCGGCGGGCGTACCGGCCGAGTACCGGTGCTTCGCGGGTCAGGTCCATCCGTTCGTCCTGCTGGCCGGTCTCATCGACGCCGCGCACGACGCCCGGCGGCTGATGGGCGAGCGGCTGCGCGAGGCGTTCGGCGGCTGACGCGCAGATGCAAACGGGGGTGCTTCCTGCGAGAATGCGCGGCGCGGTGCCGTCCGTGCGCCTTCCCCCGGAGAAAACGATGAAGAGACTCGTGTTCGCCGTCTCGAGCGTAGTGGTGTTGTGGGCGTCCGGCTGCTCCAACACCCTCGAGCAGGAGGACTTCTGCACCGAGTACGCGAAGGCCACCTGCGAGACGTCGGTGAAGTGCTGTACCAGCCGGAGCCTCGACCTGGCGAGCTGTCAGTCCGGCTGGAAGGCGCTGTGCGAGCGCCTCATCATCGCCGGGATCGAAGCGAAGAAGTCGAACTACGACGCGAGCGCGGCCGCCGAGTGCATGGGCGACATCCGCGCGCGGCAGGATGAGTGCAAGATGTCGCAGGACACTGATGGCTCCTGCAACCGGGCCATCACGGGCACCATCTCCGAGGGCGGTGACTGCAAGGACTTCCCCAGCTCCTGCGCCCAGGGCCTCACCTGCTACCTCCGCGTCTCGAACGAGACCACGAAGGGCACGTGCGTGAAGCGCGCTGGCGAGGGGCAGATCTGCGCGGACGCGCCGTGCGAAACCGGCTTCTACTGCGACTACAGCACCCAGCTCTGCAAGAGAGAGGCGGCGCTCGGTGCGGACTGCTCGAACACGCGGTGTTCCCGCGATGCGTACTGCGATAGCGAGACCAAGAAGTGCATGGAGCTCAAGGACGTGGGCGCGGCGTGTGGCAGCTCGTCGCAGTGCAAATCCTTCCAGTGCACCAGCGGGACCTGCACCGCGAACGATTCCGCGGCCACCGGGTTCTGCTTCGTGCCGACGGAGCCGTAGTCCGCCGGCTCCAGCCCGCAACCCTCCACAGGGCCCCCATCCCGCCCGGACGAGCATAAGACGAATAGGGGCTGTGTTGAGGGTTGTGGGCTGGTGAAGAGGGGCCGAGGAGGGCTGCTGACGGGTGCCCCCGGGCCGTGCGCCAGGCCGGTGGGGAGGCCGTGCAGCCCTCTGGAGGCACACGCCGGCCCATGCGACGCGTTCCGGAAGTCCATCCTCGCGTGCTCCAGGGCAGCCTTGCGGTCCTCTGACACGAGGCGCGCGGCCATCCGTCGCGCTCAGGCGGCGGCCTGCGCAGGAGCCTCCTCGACTCCGATGACAAGGGCTCCCGGCTCCAGTCTGTACGTGCTTTGGCCGCGCAGCGGCTTGCCCCACGCCTCGCTGGCGGCGCGCAGCAACTCCGGCGTGACCGAACCGGTGAGCGCCCCCAGGGAAGGCGCGAGTACAGCTTCGACATTCTCGCTGATCTTCTGAGGGGCGAGAATCGAATCGTCGCCAGCGTCCGCTTTGCTGGAAGCCTTCCCCCAATCTCCCATCGCAGCATCAAAGAACGCGCGGCTCTCACAGCGCACCTGCTTGGGCTTGCCACCGAAAATCTGAAGGTAGGCCGCGGTCCCCGCTCCGGTGATGGACTCATCCACGGTGAGGCGCACCTGTCGGTTGGCGCGCTGACGCTCGGCGAGGAGCTTCGCCCAGCCCTCGGCGGCCACGGGGAGTTCCTCCGCGCCTTCCTCGACGCGGATACGGAGGACCTCTCCGCCCGCCTCGAATTCGAACACCCCGGTGCTCCGGAGGGGCTTGCCCCACACCTGGCTGGCGGCGCGCATGAGCTCGGACAGCGGGGGTTCGAGGTCGGCCTGGGGCCCGGACGATTCGGGCCAGAACACCTCGCTCTGGAAGCGCACGCAATCGGGCTTGTTCCTGGAGAACACGAGGGAGGACAGGACGTCCATCTCGGCGAAGCGCTCAGCGAGGGGCAGCTCCACCTCACGGCTGGCTTTCTTCATCGCGGCGGACAGCGCGAAACCGATGCCGGCCAGCACGAGCAGAATGAGAGAAGTCACAAAGACATCAATCGTGTCCAGTCCCAGAACAAACCTCCGAGGTCCGCGAGCGTCTTATCACCGACGGGTCGATGGTGAAGCTGGATTTCAGCGAAGCGTATAGGCGGGATAGAAGCCAAGTTGAGGGTGAGGGCTGGAGAGGAGGGGCCGAGAAGGGCCGCTGACGGGGCCAGCAAGGCCGCGCGCCGCGCCGGTACACGGGACGGTACAACCCCTTGGGGCACACCCCTGCCCTGGCCGCCCTCGCTCGAGGAGAGAGGCAGGAAGTTGGGGCGTATTGACAGCGGCTGCGCCAGGTTCAGCACCACGCCTGCTGGGGTGGTCCCCGGGCCGGGGCCCGCTTCAGAGCCTGAGAGGGAAGTCCCAGGTGCTCCAATATCGAGCGCACCCCAGCGGGGGCCGTCACATACGCCAGCACCTTTCGCCTGCCTCCACACCGCGGACAGGCGAACACGTCCAGTGCGAACGTCCTCCTGAGCAACTCGGCGAAAGTCTACTCGCGGCGTCTTCTCCTTCATCGGCTCCGTGCTGGCCGCTGCCTGGGTCGCCACGCTCGCCTCCTCCGCTCCCGCTTGGGGGACCAGAAATGGCCGCAGTTGCGCGCCTGGAGCAAAGGCGCCGTGGAACCTCGTGAGGTTTGCCCGAGGCGGAGGTACCAGGGACGCTACACGCCGTAACAGTTCCAGCCCGGTGAAGATCAGGTGCGTGGTGCCGTCGGGCAGCGGGCGCTTCATGCGGTAGGCGATGCGGCCATCCTCCATTCGCGCCAGGCGCTCCAGCGCCAGCGCGCCACGCGCCCCATAGCGGCACAGCCGCGTAAGCCCCTGCCTGTCGTTGGCATGGAGGTGCGTATTGGCATGCAGGGAGAAGCCTTCCAGCAAGGTGCACCGGGGCTGCTTTCGGGGAGGGGGCCGGACGTCCACCTCCGTCCAGCGCAGCCGTTGCTGCAGGGAGTGCGCCTGGTACGCCTGCAGCGCGTCCTCGGGTCCTTGAGCGGGCAGGGCCCCTCTTTTCTCCAGCAGGCGCAGCGCCCGATGACGCACCACCCTCAGCAACTGCTCCACCTCACCTTGCGTGGGCGGCGGCAACGCCTCGAAGCGCACGCCGCCCTCCCGCGGCACGAAGACGCCGTCCGGCACCAGCGAGTGGAAGTGCGGCGTGACCTGCAAGGCGGAGCCGAAGAACTGGATGAACGACACGGCCCCGACCTGCCCACCCCGCATTCCCTGCCGCCGTGCCCTTCGGCGCTGCAGGGCAAACACCGCGCGCAGGAAGACGGTGAGGACGTCCGAGAGCAGTCCCACGTCCTTGAGCAGCACCCACCGCACCCGGTGCGGAAAGGACAGCGTCCACTGACGGTAGGGCACATGCGGCAGCACCCGCTCTACCAGGTGCACCGCCGTCACATGCGCCCGCTTCGCGTTACAGGAGGGGCACACCCCTCGCCCCTTGCACGAGAAGGCGACGAGCAGCTCGTCCTTGCAACTCTCGCAGCGCACCCGCGCGAAGCCGTGCGCCAGCACGCCGCACTCCAGGTACCGGGCGAAGTCCCGCTCCACGTACCGGGGCAGGCCCACACGCTACCGTCCGCCTCCCACGGGCCCCGTGGAGCCCCTGCCTGCTTGTGGGGCTCGGGGCCTACGAGAGCAAGAGGCCGAGGAGGGCCGCAGCCCACGCCGGATTGCCCCCTTCCAGGGCCTCCAGGGCCGCTGTGACGTGCTTTGCTACATTGCTACAGCAGACCCGCGCTGGAGCGCTCTCAACACACGTCGGCGCGGAGCAGGGAGCAGCATAAGCGGCTGGAACTCCTACGAAAACCGCTCTCAACCGTTCTGGAGCGCTCTCGCCGGAAGCCTCCGGCGGCGGGTTCGATTCCCGCCGCCTCCACTTTTTTACGCCGTGCTTACGGGTGGTTAGCAGCGTCCTCCATCCGTGTTGCACGTATGTCGCACGCGGGCGCAGAGGGCCGGTCGAGAACCCCGACCGCCTCTCTGCGCGTGTCCGGGCTCAGGTGGGCGTAGCGCTCCGTCATGTCGATGGTCGCGTGCCCCATCAGCTCCTTGATGACCGTCAGCGGTATCCCCCTCATGGCGAGGTGGCTGCCGTAGGTGTGCCGCAGGTCGTGCCAGCCGATGCGGCCCTGCTCGCGCGTGATGCCCGCCCGCTGGAGGGCCCGGCGCAGCGGCAGCTTGAGCAGCCCGTCGGTCAGCGGCCGACCGTCCTCCTGGCAGAACACGTAAGGGCCGCGCAGGTGCCGGTGTCCCTTGAGTGCGTCCACTGCCGAGTTGGGCAGTTCTACCGTCCGCTCGCGTCCGCCCTTGGGCAAGCCCGAGACACCGCGCCAGATGGTACGGCGGACGTGCAGCTTGCCGCGCTGGAAATCCACGTCGCCCCACTGGAGCCCGATCAGCTCCCCTTGCCGCAGCCCCGCCTTGAGCGCCACCAGCAGCAGCGCTCGCCATTCCGGCTCGGCGGCGTTGCTCAGGCGCTCGGCCTCCTCGAAGGTGAGGAAATCAAAGGGCGGCTTCGGCAGCTTCGCGAAGAGCCTCACGCGCGGGGCCTGCTCGATGACCCGCTGTTCTTCCGCGACGGCCAGCAGCTTGCTCAGCACCGTCAACACGTTGTTGATGGTTTTGAGGCTCAGCGGCTTCGGTTCCTCGCCGCTGCGCTTGCGGAGGGCTGCCCGCGTGGGGGCCTCCTTCCGGGCGCGCGCTGCCGACTTCTTCTTGCGCATGACAGCCTTGAAATCCTCCATCTCAGCCGGGCCAATGGCAGCCAGCGCCATTTCACCGAAAAACGGCAGGATGTGAGCCTCCAGGATTTGGCTCTTGCTGACGACGCTGGAGTGCTTGTTGTTGTTCTCGCTGTAGGTGAGGAAGCGCGGGGCGAACTCCGCCAACGTCATAGGACGCTCCCCGGTGTTGTTCTCCTTTCCGAAGGTTCCATTTAGGAAGGAGGCGCGCAATTCGCGCTCGTACTGCTCGGCACCCCGGCGCGTCTGCACAGGCGAGAACTTCACGACTCGCTGTCGCCGTCCGTCCGGGTGGTGGAACATGAAGTCCACTTGCCAAGCCTCCTCGACCTTCCCTGCCTTGTTCTGCCACTTCCGCAATCTGACGCTCATTTCCGACTCCCGAGCGCAGAATCACGGCCCTTACCGGCTGTCCACTCTAGCAGGGCAGCGCGGCGGATGCGGAGGGTTTTCCCGATGCGCGCGACGCCGGGAACCTGCTCAAGCCGGATCGCTTCGTAGAGAGTCTTCCTGTTCACCCGCAGTATTTCGGCGGCTTCCTCCACCGTGAGAAACGCGGGCGCGGCATCCGCAGCAACGGGGGGCGTGCTCATAGCTGGCGCCCCTCCTGCACTGGCGTTGCTCTCCGGGTTGGAGAAGGGGCCGCACTCCGGAGAATGCCGCGCCGCTGGTGCATGGACGCGCGAGCTTCCCGCCGATCTCCATCGCTGGCCCCCAGGCAAGTGACCACAGGCGTCGCCTGGAGTGACCACAGGCGCGGCCTGGAGTGACTACCGGCGTTCTTCCCGGCGTCCTCACTTGTCAGCCAGCAACGGCGCACGAATGCGCCACACACGGAGAGATTCCCCTCCAGGGATTCGATCTTGTTCATCACCTACCCGCCCTGAACGACACGCCCAACAGCCCAAGAATTACCCAGGCCAGCAGTGACACAGCGCAAAGCCGCGTGTCCAGGCCACGAACATAGCGCGAGGGGTGAGCGGCGAGAGTGCAGCCGGGCAACCAAGGGCCGAACCAGCGAGCGAATGGAGCACGGCCCGCTTCGACACAGCCAGCGCACCCCACGAGGCACGCGGCGAATGGGGCCGTCCGGCCTGCCTGGATGCTCGCCACGAGGTCCGCGTCGACGTGGCCTCCGGTCCGGCCCGTATGGACGTGCCAAAAGCACAGCGCGCATCCAGACGGGCAGGCAAGGGAGGCGGGTAGCGACCGCGTGGCCACCACCGGGCCCACCAACGCCACCACTCAGCGCCACCAGTGGCGCCACCACGCGCCACCACTGGGCCCACCAACACCATCACTCAGAGCCACCAACGGCGCCACCACCGAGGCCACCACCGGGCCCCGGCTACTCATAGGACCGGCCCGGTAATGACGGGCCATGCCGAACCGTCGCGCGTGAGTGCACAATAGGCCCGCGCCTTGCCGGGTCCTGCAAGGGCACATGCCGCACGCCAGCGGACGGAAATAACACACATGTAGGAAACAAATCTGTACTGATTTCCCCGATTCGGGTCTGAACGCGCAATTCGTGCAATATTTGTTTCCGACTTGTTTGGAGTGGTCGCGAGCTTTGGCGGGGTCCACCTGCCGCCCCGGTCCCACCGGGAGAGCCGCATCCTTGCGGTCATGGTACGCTCCCCCATCTACGAGGTGAGGTAGAGCGTGGGACTGGCACTCAGGCACCCGGACATCGGCGAGATGATCGGAGATTACAAGGTCGTGGGGTTCTTGGGCGCGGGGGGCCTGGGCATCGTCTACAAGGTCGAGCGCGGGGGCCGCTTCTTCGCGTTGAAGCTCCTTCTAATCCCCAAGCTGGACGGGCGGGGCAAGCGTGAGATCGGCATTCTCATTCACCTGGAGAACCCCGGCGTCGTCCGCTACGTGGGCTCGGATTTCTGGCCGGACACAGTTATTGGCCATCCCTATATCGTGATGGAATACGTGCCGGGGGACACGCTTTGGACGTTTGCCTACAAGCGAAACCCGTCGGCTCGGAAGGCGACGCGCATCATCCTGGACGCGGCATTGACGCTCGGGGAGGTACACGCGGCGGGTGTGTTTCATCGCGATGTGAAGCCGGAGAACATCGTCATTCGGGAAGGGAACGAGCGCCCGATCCTGATTGATTTCGGGATTGGTTCTCTTGCCAGTGCCCCGACTGTTACCGGCTCGCAGCTCCCGCCCGGGACAGAGGAATTCCGCTCTCCCGAGCAGATACGCTTTCAGCGCGCCAACCCGGACGGCACGGGTCAATACGAGTACGGGCCCACCGATGAGATGTGGGCATTGGGCGTGACTTATTACTGGCTGCTGACGGATGCGCTGCCCTTTGGCGAGCGCACGGATGAAGGGTGCCTGGACGGGCTGCGCGAGCGTATCTTGACTCAGCGGCCCGAAGCGCCGCACGTCGTCAACCCCCGCGTGCCGCTGGCCGCCTCGCTGCTGTGCATGAAGATGCTCGCGGAGCGGCCAGAGGACCGCTTCCCGTTGGTTGCGACACTGTGCGCGGCTCTGAATGAGTCCCTGTCCAACGCGGAGACCGACGCTACCTGGGAGCCGCCGCTCGTGGACCCGCTTGAGCCGCAGACGACCACGACGCTCGATGACCCGGCAAAGCAGGAGCCAAACGAACAGCGGCGCATGTTTCTCAAGCTGGTGAAGCGGCGCCCCCGGCGCGGGCAGCCCTCGCCGAACGCGGCACCCGTGCTCTTCGTGCCCGCTGCGGCAGCAGGCCCCCGGCCCCCGGCCCCAGCCGCGAACCAGGACAAGCTCCCCATGGTGGAAGCGCCGCGCGTGGACCCGGCCCCGGTGGAGCACGAGCCGCCCGTGATGAGCGCCCCGGTGCCGCCAGCACGCGAACTCAAGCCTGCCGCAGGTCCACCCCCTCAACGCGCAGCGTGGCGTCTCGGGGTCGTTGGGGCCGTGCTGACGGTGGCCGTCGTTGCCCTGTTGGTGGGCGCGGACTTGTGGGGGCCTGGCTCTTCGAGCCGCACCAGCGAGGCACGGTTGGAGCTGCCGCTACCGCCTACGTCCCCCACCCCTAGCTCGACCGACGCAGGCGTGCACGGTCGTGAAGTGGCGCCCGATGTCAAGCCGCTGGAATCTCTCCCTGGAGGAGACGCGGCACCCGTTGGGGCTCAACTTCCCGCGTCTACCGCTAACGACATGCTTCGCACGCCCGATCAGACGCCCAAGAAAGAAACGCCGAAAACGCAGACGCAAGGTGTGGGATTCCGCTTGCCGGTAAAGCCCGCAGCCGTGGCGGTCTGTGCGCTGCTCGACGGGGGATGCACCGCGCCCGCTTCCCAGGTGCGCCCCGAGCCCCCCGCGATTACCTGCCCCCAGGGTTGGCGGGAGACCCACGAACGGTTCAACGTCACTGGCCGCGACGAGACCGCCACGGTCAAAGGGTACAAGGGAGAGGCCGGAGAGGCGGCCAGGGTGAAGGATGGCCCCGCTACCCTCCAAACCGGCATCTATGGTTTCGTGGGCAATCTACCTGCCGGGACCCTGCTACTTGGACAGTGGAAGCTCGGAGACAACCGCCTTTTCGGCACCTTCACCGAGGCGAAGATTCCAGGCGTTGGGACTCTTCCTGTGTGTTTGGTTGCTGGCCTGGAAGGCAACACGCTCTACATGGACGAGCACGGCAAGCGTTTTGATTGCCCCCCCGGCTTCGGCGTGTGCCTCACTCCCGGAAGCACGCCCGGCAACGCCAAGACACCTACGCGCGTTTTCCTCATTAAGCCTGTCGGGCAGCCCTAATCCTTGCCGTGCCCTTTGGAGGTTGAGTTTCCGTGCTGCCCCCCTCTCCCGGTGCCGTCCTGCTGGCCGCTCTGCTCGCTGGTGCTGCGCAAGCCGCAGAACCGCACCCCGTCCCCCGCCCCCCGCTGCGCAGCGACGGCGCGTTTTGACTTGGCCGCAGGCTCCCCGGAGGGAGCGCCGGAAGTGTGCGCGAGCGCAGACGAGACGACGACCTTCGTCTTTGACTCCCGCGTCGCTGTGGGGACAGTGGAGTTTCAGCCAGGGGGCCGCCTCGCGGATTGGGCACTCGGGCAAGACGGGCTGAGTCTCTACGCCACTCCCAAGGGGGATTATTTGCCTGGGGAGCGCGTCAAGGTGACAGTGCGCTTCGCGGATGGCGCGGCACCGGCGAGCGCGAGCTTTTGGCTCGTGGGCCATGCGGCAAAGGGGACGCGCCGGGTATACGTGTTCCGGCAGCCGCGCCCGCCCGACGTGTGCGAGAAAGAGCGTGACGAAGCACAGGCCGAAGCGCGCCAGTGCCAGGAGGACAAGGCGCGGCTTCTGGCCGGGCGTCAGGAGCCGGGCGGGCTCATGGGGGTGGCATGGCTGGAGGGGGCCGGGGTCGTGGGGTCCGACAACCTTGGCTTCCTGACGGTGCCGCCAGCCAACGCGCTCGGTCTGAAGGGGGCCTGGAGTTACAGCTATACGCCCACGGGCGAGAGCCGCCCGGCAAGCGTAGCTATACGGCTGGGCCTACTTAACCCCGGCGCTGAGCCCTGGACGCTGGCGGGGGCGGCACTGGTGGACAAGGCGGGGGAAGAGGTGGAGCTTACCCGGTGGCAAGAGGCACCCATCCCCGCGAATGGTGCCGGTGCCGTCGTGGTGGGTTTGAAGGGGGCGCGCGCGCAACTCGGCTGCCCCTGTACCCTCAAGCTTTGGGAAGCGCAGGGGCCCCGTACCGTCACCCTCGGGAACGTCACCTTCCCGGTGAACCAGCAGGCGGGGCCCTGAGCACGGCCAGCGCGAGCCGTGCCGAGTCTCAAGGGGCTGCGCGCCCGCCAATCTCCGGGAAGCGCTCGTAGGCTCGTTTGAGCGCGTCCAGGTGGGCGGGGTTGTCCAGGTCGAGCGGCGCATCGGTGAGTTGCACAACCCACCCGCCCGTCGCGGTGCTCCGTGCGCGTGACAGCAACTCCGCGTCGCGGGCCGGGTCCGGAAAGCCGATGGCTTCCGCGGCAGCGGCGGACCAGTAGTTCACCCACCCGAGGCAGTGCGGAATCTCAGACGAGCGCATGTGCTCTGCGATCTTGAGCGCTGGTAGTCCCCGTGGCGGGATCCCCGGCTTACGAACCGGATCTCTGGTCTGCCGCGAAATCTCAACAGCCGCGTCGGACGGCGTTGCGAGCCCCCAGAAAGCACGAGCACCTTCCCCGATGGCCGCTAGCACATCCATCGCCGCTGCAATGCCAGCCACGTCCAGATGTAGCGATCCATGGATTTCAAAGTGCGGCGGGCTCCTTGCGGCAAGCCCGTTCGGGTTCTCCCACGCGGTCAGCGTCACCGGGCGGCTTTTGTCATCGTTGCAAAGGAACGGAAACCCGCCGTCGATCTTGTTTGCCGTGACCCACTCATCGCGATGGGGCAGCGCAATGAACTCCTCTTTTTCAGAGAGCGTCCAACCCAGCCGCAAACCGGGAAGCGCGCCCTCCATTCCATGAATGATAGCGAGAGGCCGCCTATCTTCGCCCACGAGAGCAGGTGCATAAACGATGATGCCAAGTTCATCCGAGAAAACCGCCATGTCAGCACCAGTCCATGATTTCAATGTTGAGGTTTCGATCTAATTTCTCAAGCGCGGCTTTATGTGCGGCGCTTTTCACGCCAACGACAAAGTTATACCCACAGTCTTCGGCGAGTCTTTTTTCGCGTTGTATTTCCGGCAATTTCATCCGGGCAAAAAACCTCTGGGAGTGTGGTGAGTGTATATCGAAGTCATCAGTCTTCACCTCCCACAACGTGCGCGTGGCCAGTTGCAGCGCGTCAAAGTTCTTCCCATTGACGAGCGCATCCCAGCCAGAGAAAGTGTTGTTCGGAACCCTGTCGGCGCATTTGTTGTGCAGGTCATTGCCTCCCCGGTGCGGCACGGGGATAGGCTCGCACCTGTTGCGATCTCGCTCCGTGACTCCGGGTGGCTCCACGGGAGGGAAATCCGGTCCTTTGGGCTCCGGCTTGGGCCTTTTTTTCGGCGAGGGTTTCTGCGGGGCGGGCGCTGTTTCAGGCACGGGCCGCGTTTCAGGCGCGGGCCTTACCTGGACCTGGGGACGGCCCCTCTTCTCCGCGTAGGTATCCAACGCCTCTTTGATGGCGAAGCCCACCACCACCACGCCCGCCACAATTACCGCTCCCACAACGATCTCCGGCGCCGCGAGGACGCAGATTCCAATTCCCATTGCAGCGGCACCGGCAGAGGCAACCGCGCATCGCCTCGTGATGTCGTGAAATTCGGTCCGGTCATGGTCGAGGGCATGAAAGCACCGCTCCGCCAGCACGGGCCAGGGCTCAGAAGCTTCGCGGACGGCGCACCGCCCCCCATCCGTCCAGGGCAGCTTCGCCGCGCGCTGGAGGTTGGCGAGCCTGGGGTCGCGGGCCGCTGGCTCTCTTGGGCTTGGGGAAGTCGTCGTACAGGCTGAGAGAAAGAGCAGAAGTGCGAAGCACGCTCGGAGACGCATGGCCGGGCCCTCCCTTTGGGCTAGGACCTAGCTGGTCCTGGCGGGGCCGCTCGGAGTATGGCAGCGGACCCCGACAGCTACGGACGCCCGCCAGGGGAGCGGCGGGGGACAGGGGATAGCTCGGGTCTGGTGGAGGGAATGAGGAGGGCAGCGGCAGTTCGGTCCCATGGATACCTACCAGGGCGCTAGCTGTGCCAGTGGGCGTGCGCTCGTGGACGGAGCCAAGTCCTCCACTGTCGCGGCACGGGACGGGCTCTTTTCCTCCGGCTCCAGCCTCGCCCCTATGACGGCAAGGGGCCGCTCGTTAGCAAGCTGAAGCATCGAGCAGGTACGGGTCTGATAGCTCTTCCACCCACTAATCATGCACGGCTAACTAAGCCTTGGCCTGCTCGAAACTGCTATGGTGAAATCCATGATCGGACGCTCATGGCGTCGTCAGGCTCCTGATCAACAAGCTGGCCTGTAAATGACGAGGCGAAACCAGATGAGTGAAAATTCGCAGGACATCAAATGCATCGTCGCACAGATCGGAGCGCTAAGCCATTCGTTTGTCGAAACGACCTTGAGGGAGTTCAAGGAGGGGAATGCCCAACGGATCACGTATGACGCCGATGGGCTGCTAATTGGAATTCCTGAAGCGGCATTTTCCCTCCGTGGTTTATATGGAATTCGCATCACCAAGGACGGTCGCTCAGGAGTTGCTTACGTCGGAAAAACACAGAACGACGGAAGACTTCGCCATCATCTCTCAAGGCGGAACAAGGATGGTACTGCCTTGAAGCCAAGCGTTAAAAACAAGCATGTCGAAATCAGGAAGGCGATTGAGGAAGGGTACGAAGTGTTTCTGTGCCTATGCCCGGATGCCGACTCCGGGGCGGCTTCTCTTTTATATCTTGAAGCCGTCTTGGCTTTGGCTGCCCGGGACGACTTCAAGCAGATCTTCCCAGAAGAAAAACACTGGAATCTGCGAATTGGATGATCATCCCTACGTCGCCTCGCTCAAGGCATAATGCTGGCTTTGAGTGAGGCGGCTCTCAAGACCTGTGTAAATGAGAACCTTGGCGGCCTTCCGGCAATAGGCCACGCGCTGCTCGTAGTTGGATAGCCGCCGTTGAGCACCTGAGCGCTCGCCACGAGGCCCGCATCGACGTGTTCGACGTGTCGCCCCCGCGCTCGCCCCAAGCTTGAGCACTCGCCACGAGGCCAGCATCGACGTGTCCGGCCTGGATACTCGCCACCAGCCCTAACGCTCACCACGAGGCGAGCGTCCGACATGTCCGGCCTGGATGCTCACCCCGAGCCCGAGCGCTCAACACGTCCGCCATGTTGCACGTATGTCGCAGGAGCCTGCGGAGTGTGCTGGAACAGGACGGGACGAGATGGGACGCGGCGGGATACCGACTCCCAAGCATTCCGGGCGGTTGCGAGGTAAGGGCGCGATTCTGCTGGGAGTTTCGCACCGCCCGGCGCGGGTTTGATTCCCGCCGCCTCCATTCTTCAGCGGCCCCAAGTTCTCCGAAACCCGGGGCCTTCTTCTCAGGTGACCCTTAGATGTCCTCCCTCTGTTTTGACGGTCAACCCCAGTCGGCCCGAGAGCGTCTCGATTGATTCGAGTGCTACCCCTCGGATAGCCCAATCCTGGAGATCGTTGTACAGTGAGACCAATACATCGAGCGCCTCACTCGTGGAGTGGGCCGCGATCATAGCGATACCCTCGAACGGAACGTTAGGGCGGTTCTCGCGAGCGAATCGGTTGGCCACATCGAGCGGCAGGATTCTCCGTTTGCTCCTCAGTTCACTGAGCGCAGAACGGATGTCTTGCCCCGAATCATCCTCATCAAACTCGGAACCATCGAGCGAGGGCAATGTTGGGAGGAGGCGCTGCAAGGTATCGAGGGCACGCATGGAGCCCAGACCCGAAGCTGCTGTGAGCAGCTTCAGGCGCTGAATAATAGATAGATCATGACGGTCGGTCCATTCATCGATGAGATCAGCCCAGGCGTCCAGCGCTGGATGGGGAGGTGAGTCTCGAAGGACCCCACTGTCGAACGCGTCCATCTCATATATCGAGGTCATCCCGTATAGAGCGCGGTGCGCGATTTCAGCGGCCTCTGCTCCATTGAGGTTGCGGTTGTGGATGAGTTCCGCCGCCTTCACTCCCAGCTCTCGAGATGGGTAATGTCCGAACAACGCAATGACTACACCCGCCATGTCGAGAGGAATGTTGTTTAGACGAGTGACGAGGTTTTCGAAGGACGCCCTGTCTCCATAGCGAGCCGCATAGGCGAGCATCATGTCACGATGCGACAGGGCCAGCCCGTGTTCTTGGGTGCTGCGCTGGATGAACGAGAGAAACATTGCGTGATCCGGCAACAGCGTTTTCAGGTTCATCACCAGCCCCAGCTTTTGATTGTCGTCCAGCTCTGGCCCCACCATGTAGCGGAGGACCAGTTCATCGGGAGCCTTCGTGAGTGAGAGCGCCGTCATGGCGGCAAATTGATCACTGTATCGCTCCGAGCGGAGGGCCCGCTCCATCAGGAGTTCTACTCTTCCATCGAGCGGCCTTGGTCCGAGAAAAAAGGCCCGGAGGCGTAAATTGTCGGGCAGCATCTCATCAAGGGCCAAGTCAAGGTAGAGTCCTTGCGTCAAACAAGCGGGATCAAGGCTCTCAACCAGATGGGCAATTGCATCAAATTGATCCAATGTCGTATTCGCTCGTCGCGCACGCTCCGCGTACATCCTGAACGCCGTATCACCAAGGCGCTCGATTGCACGCCGCATGGGATGAATGCTGAAGAATTTATCGAGACTGCGTTCGAGCAGGGTAGCGAGCACTTCCTGCGTCAGCAATGGATCATCCACTTTCGCTACTATCTCGCCTGCCCCAGCATTCATGAGCCACGAGTGGGAAAGACAGGATCTGACCTCGGCCGGAAGCGGGTTCCAAAAGCCGTCCGTAATCAACTGCCCGATCCGATCCCTGAGGCGAAAGGAGGCTCGATCCCAGAACATCGCGAGCCGCCTACCAACATCACTGTAGAGGCTGGGGCTAACTCTTACACCGTTGGTAATGCAGCGACCAACGAGGCGTAGCCTGGTACCAAACGCATCGTCCTCGGTGGCAAGCATTCTTTCGATGATGGGCGAGGGAGTCGGATGGAGTTCCAACGCGAACTGCATCACCTGTGCCCACGGACGTTGGAGTGCGTCCGGAATGCGAGAGAGGAGGTTCTCCGCCTGCTTCTGCACGAGATAGCACGCCGCAAGGTATTCCTGCACGATAGGAAACGGGAACTCAAGCCTGATTGCGCTTTGTCGTCGAAGGATGCCAAAGTTGAGCAGTCGTTCGAGCACGGTGCTCGTACCAGTCGTGTGCGGCGAGACACGGGTAATGGTGTCCCTGACGTCACGGTCCGTCGCTCCAATTTCCTGCTTATCCAGGCGCTCAAAAGCGAGCGCTTCGGCAATCGACCGCAGGAGGACACTGTCATCCTCATGCTCTGGTAGAGCCTTGTGTTGTTGGGGCTGGAAGAGTGTCCGGAGGTAGCTCTCAATGAGCTCGCTGCGATTGCTAGGCAGGTCCGAGCCCGCACGCCATGTAGCCAGAAGAATCGAAAGGAACAGCGGAATCCGGGTCAGGCGCGCTAGGTCTGGGTAGACTTCGAGGCGTCGCGTGAGTGCCCCCCCATCGAGGCCTGGAACGAAGCGCTTCATCGCATCCGCGAACCGCATGATGTCGGTGTCTTCAAGGGGCAGCAACTCGACCGTTCGGGCTTCTGCGGGCCCTGAGAGCGCGGCTGGATCCCGCACGGTCAGCATCCAGGGAACAGACGGGTACCGGGCCGCGAAGGTGGCGATACGCCCAAGGACTGCTTGACGGCGTCCGGCAGGCATTTCGTCGAGGCCATCGAAGAGGAGCACTGCCAACCCCTTTTCGGCAAGGCGTGCCCAATTGATTCGAACGTTGAAGTCTGGGTTGACGTAGGTCATCAAAAATTCGACCACGCCCTGCTCGCTTGATGCGAATGAACCCAGCGGTATTTGGACTGGTACGAGGGGGCCTTGTGCCAAGCGAGCAGCCACCGCTTTGAGCAGAGCGGACTTACCAAAACCGGGACCAGCGACGACGATGCACCGGTCGAGTCGTTCCGAGGGAAAACTCTGCAGTTCCACCGTCGAAGTGTCGAGCCCGAGCACTAGGCGGGGCTGCTCGTCCTCGAAGTCGGTTGGGTTGGCGCGGTCATAGTCGCGCGCACGTGGCCAGACAAACAGTTCGGCTGCTGGGCCCGATACGGAGGTCCCGGGAATTTCGATGCGGGCGAGGCGCTGAACAGTCGAACGGTACGCTGGCATTCCCCATTCCAGGGGCTCCGCAGTTTCGATACCGAACTCCGTCGAGAGACGACGCCGTAGCTTCGCAGGCAAGAAGAGTGCGCGTCGCCTGGATCCGCCTCCAGCGATATCCCGGAGCACTGAAAGGAGTCGTGCTGGGAGTGTGAATCCGGCAGCGAGCATGCGCCGGTTGAAGTCGCGCTCGAGTTCATCAAGTGGGAAGATCTTGATCGTTGTCCTGCGCAGGAGCGCCAAAGACTGCGTAGAAGGCCCGAGCGCACGTTCGATGGCATCAAGGATCCGCTTGTGCTTATCTCCAAGGCGGGTGTGCCACTCGGCTGCGTCGAGAGCCGTATCGGCCCGTTCGCACAGATCTCGCAGGCCGGTAGCGAGGGGGTCATGCTCTCCAATCACTATGAGGAGGCGGTCCTCCACCCCGAATTCGGGGCTCATGGATTGTGCGGCCAAGTCGTGCCAGAGCGCATCCCAGGCGCTGCCAGAGGACTGCAGTCGCATTTTCGCTTGCACCCAGTCGCAGTGCCCATCTGCGTATCGGACGACGATGTCATCAACGTGACTAGGGGCTTCGAGGCGAACTTCGCTTACCTGCTCCTTGGGAGGCTGAGGCCCGAGTTCGAGCATGTCAGCGAGGTAACCCGCAGCAAGCGAGTTCTGATAGAAGATGCCATCCTGCGTGGTCGGACCACCGGACTCAGTCACCAAGCCCCCTTTGTCGATCGTTATGGGATGAGCATAAGCCATGTTGGCGGGCTCATGGTGGTGCCATTGACTCATTCCAGGGGCTGTGAGCGAGCCGCCTGCAGGCCGGGTGTCGGACGAACGCATAGGGCGAATAGAAGGCCTGTTGAGGGTGAGGGTTGGAGCGCAGGGGCCGAGAAGGGCCGCTGACGGGGGCCGCCCGAGCAGAGCGCCAGGCGGGTGGAGAAGCCGCGCAGCCCCTTGGGGTACACGCCTGCCCAGGCCGCCCTCCCATGAGGTGCGCGGCAGGAGTCTGGCTCTCTTGGCTGGGGCGACTCGAGCCTCAACACCACGCGGTCTGGGGGGGGCCTCGCGCCGGGGCCAGCCTCGTACCTGCCGGGGCCATGCCCAGGTGCTCCAGAATCGCTCGCACTCCACCCCCTCCCTTCCCCGCCGCCTGCCTCCACCTAACCTTGCACGTCTCGTGTTGCGCAGGAGGAGGCCGACCGGCTCTTGTGAGGGCCTGCCGTGTTGCACGTATGTCGCAGGAGCCTGCGGAATAGCCTGGAATGGGGCGGGACAGGACGGGACGCGGCGGGATACCGACTCTCAAGCATTCCGGACGGTTACGAGGTAAGGGCGCGATTCTGCTGGGAGTTTCGCACCGCCCGGCGTGGGTTCGATTCCCGCCGCCTCCACTGTTTTACGCGGCACACGGCAGCCGCATCTCGGGCCCGTGGAGGGCTCCCTGGGCGGTAGCGGTACCAGCGGGCACGCTCTCGCGGGCAGTGCCGGGTCAGGTGACCGCTTGCCCGTACCTGAAGGGTGCCGGATCCAGGCCGCTCGCGCTTTGATTGGTGCCCCCTGAAGATCTGCGGTACGAACACGCATGCGTATCGCAGTGACTGGCACGCACCGAGTGGGAAAGTCGACGCTCATTGAATCGCTTGAGGACCGACTCGCGGAGTATCGGGTCGTCGACGAGCCGTACTTCCTACTCGAAGAGGAAGGTTACGAGTTCGCTTCTCCACCGTGCTTGGAAGACTTCCTCGAACAGCTCCGTCGCTCGATGGAATTGCTTGAGGACGAGGATGGCGCGCGAAACGTTCTGTTTGATCGCTGTTCCCTCGATTTTCTTGGATACCTCCTGACGCACGAGGAATCAGATTCGTTCGATCTGGAGGAGTGGCTTGCCCGGATTCGTTCCACCATTCAGACCCTGGATCTCGTCGTCTTCGTGCCCATCGAGGAGCGCGATCGCATCCAGATACCTGCACACGAAGATCCCGAGCTGAGGGTGGAGGTGGACGAGAAACTCGCCTGGATGCTGCTCGACGACCCTTTTGAGTTGGGAGTGGAAGTTCTACCCGTCCACGGCTCCAGGACCGCGCGGGTCACCCAGGTCCTTGAGCGCCTTGGGCGAGGATAGCGCCGTCTTGGTTTTGTCACCGTTCAGCACGGGCCCAGCCGGAGGCTTGGGGTCCCATGTGCGGCGGAGCCATGTTGCACGTTGGGGCGGTGGCCCGGCGTTGAAGATGGGCGCATAGCACTCCCCGAGCACCGCACCAGCCCTCGACCCTACCCGGTCGCGGCGTCCGCTCTACTCCGTCCCGCCGCGTGGTCACCCGTTGCGCACCGTGACAAGGATGGGCGGGCTCTTGACGACCGTGCGGGCTGAGCCATCCCCTCATTTTAGCAGGGGAGCAAGGGAGCGGTGTGTAGGCTGAGTGGTGCGAGAAGTAGGACGGGCGCTATTACTTCTGCGGTCATGCGCAAGCCACGCCTCAATGACCAGCAGG
>NZ_JANKBZ010000051.1 GCF_024623785.1 Archangium lipolyticum | reverse complement strand
AGAACAGCTCCAGCGCCGGGTCGGGCTTGAGCCTTTTGAAGGTGAGCATCAGCCCTCGCCCCTGGCTTCCGTGGTACTCGCTCACCCCCACTGGCTCCAGCACCGAGAGCCGCGCCTCCACTTCGGGTGGGGCTGCTCGGGCCGAAAGCGGCACCACCACCAGCAGACAGAGAACGAGGACGACGCTCGGATGCATGACGCTCCTTCCGGCCCTCGGCGAACGAGGGACATTGACCAACCCTCGCCGCTCCCCTGCACGGTGGGGAGGCCAGACCCCGAACCAACCACATGGCGCGGTGTCCGCTCGCGGCTCCCCTTCAAACCTCGATGAATCTGGCGCCGGTGATGCACTCTTGCTCCATCGCCAGCTTGACGCGCTCGGAGACGACGAGTGACACCAGCCAGCCCCAGGTGCGGAAGATGTTGGCGTCCCCTATCTTCGCCGGATCCACCTTCAGCCCTCGCACGTTCCGATAGCCGCCCTCCTTGTCCGGACGGTTGTCCTCCGGCAACCAATAAAACACCTCCTCACATCGGGCATCATCGATGCATTTGATGACTTGAAGGGTGTTGATAATGAAATAGGGCTCCGGCTGTCCCTCCACCTCTGCGGAAATGAATTGAACCTCCTTCTCGAGCCCCAGGCGCTCGAAGAGAGAGACCACCCGGCGATGGACGACAGGAACCCCCATGGAGAGACTGTATTCGAGCGCAACGCCCGCTGGCTTCACTGGGAAGCGAATGGGGCCCTCGAGCTCCAGGACTTTTCCCTCCTTGAACTGCCAGGTGTCGATCCCCTCGCCCTTGCTATCGACAGGCATCCTCAGGTGCCAACGCCCTGGAAAATACACGTCGTCGAATATCCTGTAATATCTTGTCTGCGAGGTCATGGCTTCCTCGTAGCGAGCTTGTTGAGTTTGGAGCCCGGCGTACATACCTCGCCTGCAATCCTACCGAGCGCTTCCACAAGCCTGGCTCGGCATTCAGCTCGAGACTGGCAACTCCCAAGCGCATCCTCCAGCCGATCGAAGATCTCTTGGTGATACTCCTCGGGATGGGGTCCCTTGTGGTCCCGCAGGTAGACGATGTTCGCAGGGTCATCGAGACTCATCCCCGCCCGCTTGAAGAATTCTTCGAACCGAGGCGTCCAGGGGCCGCCGCTGATGACGGACGTGTCATTCTTGTCCGTGCACAAATGGTGGGCCTGGTTGTCACTCTGCTTCGACTCGTCACACGCCCCCGTCGTCCGGGCCGCTGACACCGCCGACGTCACCGCCGCGGCTGTCGTGTTCGCCGTCACCCCCATCAGCACCACCGTGCCGTCCGCCACGCTCACCTGCGCCCCCGCCCTCTCTCCCACCCTCAGCCCTCCCCTCCCTCCTCCTCCCGCGAAGCCATATCGCGGCGGTGACAGCATCCCCCACAGCCCTCCTCCTGGCACCTCCGGCAACGCCCTGGCCAGCCTCGCTCCCGCCAGCGTCACCAGCACCCTCAGCCCCACTCCCCCCATCTCCTTCCCGAAGCGTTCGGCCACAGCCTCCAACTGCGCCTGCGTCCTCGCCGCCTCCGCCTCCCGGTACAGCCTCAGGCACGCCTGCCCCACGTTGTAGAGCTCCACCGCCGTGTACGTCATCAGCAGCCCTATCGTCACCGCCGTGGCGAACGCCTTGGAGAAGACAGGCTCGGGCGCCGCCCACGCCACCATGTACAGCATCATCGACATGCCCACCGACAGCAGCACCGCCCGTGAGCTGAACATCTCCTCCGCCGCCTCCCTCACCCCCTCCCCCATGTAGCGCGGTGAGAGCGCCAGGGCCCGCATCCACCTCGCCCTCCCCAGCGAATCCGGCAGTGCAGCCTGGGCCGGCCCGTATAGCGCCTCGTAGGCATCTCTCACCCTCCTCTCCAGGTCCGCCGGGGGCGGTGGCTCGGCCGCCATGCCCGCCATCGCCACTCCCCTGGCCGATGGCAGCCCCAACTCCTCCACCACCGCCCTCGCCTCCTCCAACGAGAACAGCTCCAGCGCCGGGTTGGGCTCGAGCTTCTTGAAGGTGAGCTTCAGCCCTCGCCCCTGGCTTCCGTGGTACTCGCTCACCCCCACTGGCTCCAGCACCGAGAGCCGCGCTTCCACCTCGGGCGGGGCCGCTCGGGCCAAAAGCGGCACCACCAGCAACAGGAACAAGGCCAGGCAGAGGCGCGGATTCAAGACAGGCTCCTCACAGTGCCCGAGCAGCGTTGACCGAAGTCGTCACGGCGACCGCGCCGTGCCCACCGTTTCGCCCTGGAGGAAGCGCTCCACGGCCTGGAGCACCTCGGCGTCGGACATGAGCGCCACGTGCTCGGCCGGGCTGTCCAGGTGGCGGAAGGGAATGGGCAGCACGGGCAGGGCGCGCGAGGCCAGCACGGACCCGTCCCCATCCGCGCGCGGCGGGTGCTCCAGGTCGAGCTTCCCATCCACCACCCGCACGCCGCTCACCGTCGGCCGCCCCTTGCCTACCACCACGAGCATCTCGAAGGGAGCCGGAGTCAACCCCGGCTTCGGCGCGAGCGCCCCGGTCAGCTCCCGGTGCGCGTCCAGCATGTGGACGAGCTGCGCGCGGTAGGCCTCGTTCTCGCGCAACGCGGGGTCCGCGAAGGGGCCCCACCCCTGCTTCAACCAGACGGCCGGATCAAAGGCATCCAGCTCGACGGGCCTGTCCTCCGCGTCCACGAAGAAGTCGCTGCGCGGGGGCAGCAGCTGGAAGGCCGAGGCGAAGGTGAACAGCGCCTCGGGCGCGAGCAGCGCGCGGTTGCGCATCGTCTCCGTGCCCACCAGCAGGTCATCGAAGATGCCCGGTCCGCCGGAGAACGGAGTCCCGAGGATGACCACGCGCTTCACGTGCTCGGCACCGGCCCAGGGGCGCTCGCCCGCCTGCGCGCCTCCGTGGAGCAGGCAGTGCATCGTCACCAGCCCGCCCATGCTGTGGGCCACGATGTTCACCTTCCGCCGCCCTCCCCCTTCCGCCACGAGCTGCTCGATGCGCGCGCACAGCTGGCCCGCGCTCTCGCGGATGTCCCGCCGCCAGTCGTAGGAGAACGGAACGAAGCCCGGGAGATGGTCGCGGCCGAACTCCATGAACGTGCGGTACGCGTCCACCGACACGAAGACCGCCGAGAGCTGGGTGAGCGGTCCATCCGGGCGCAGCGGCCCGTAGTGGGGCACGGGGCGCTGTCCGGGAAAGGGGATGGCGAGCGTACGCTCTCCGCGCGAGAGCGCCTGCCCCACCGAGAGCCAGGCCCGCTCGGGCTCGGGGCCCTCGGTGACGAGGAAGCTGCCGCGATAGCCCGGGACCAGCAGGGTGACCTCGTCCCCGGTGGGCGGTAGCACATGGACGCGGGCGACGGTGCAACCGGCGAGCACAGCGCCCAGCAGGAGCAACAGGACGTACGAGCGGTGGAGTGTCTTCATGGCGCGCAGCTTCCGGGGGATGGAACGGCCCCGCAAGGACGCCGTCTCGCCGCCCGGCGGCCGGGCACCCGAGCCCCCAATGGCCCGGCTTCACCCGCTGACGCCCTGAAGCACCGTTCGCACCTTCGGGCAAAGGAGAGACCCGATGTCGAAAGATCCCATCGAGAAGCTGCACCAGCGCGAGCGGGAACAGGAGCGGGAGCGGTTGCGCGAGCTGGAGGCCAAGGACCTGGAAGTGGAGGCGAATCGGGGCCCACGCCCGCTCGAGGGCTTCGCCGGGGGCCATACCACCTGGGCGAGCAAGCAGGATGACGAGGCGGCCTCGGAGGTGCACGCCCACGACGCGGAGGACGCCTGGAACGCGAGCAGGGAGCAGGTGGCCCGGTTCTCCCCTGAGGGTGACGCGCCCGCTCGCGAGGACGAGGAGCCAGGGAAATAGGACGGGGGCGGATACCCTCACCCCGTCCCTCTCCCAGAGGGAGAGGGTGGGGTCAGACGGCGAGCCGCAGCGGTCTCAGCACGCCTCGGAAGCGCCGGTCCCCTCCTACGGCGAAGCCCCGCATCATGCCCAGCTTCTCGAGCAGCGGGAGGGAGGCCAGTAGCAGCCGGGGCAGCAGCCCCGTCCCCGAGAGGAAGCGCGCCTGCCGCGTCTGGATGGCCTGGATGTCGGTCACCTCGGGCAGCCGCTCGGCCTGGACGCGAGTGGCCGCGGCATCCAGCGCCTCGGGGGAGCCATCCGCGGCGAGCACGGGGAACAGGTGGTTGGCGGCCACGAGCGCATCGCGCAGGGCCACGTTCACCCCCTGCCCACCCACGGGCGACATGGGGTGCGCCGCGTCCCCGATGAGCAGCAACCCCGGTGCAGTCCAGCGCACCAGCCGATCGCAGATGACATCCAGGAGGAACGGGTGGCTCACCTGTTCACGGTGCGCGAGGATGTGCTCGGCCAGCTCCGGCCGCACCACCCGGGCCAGTTCCTCCATCCACGCATCCACGCCCTTGCCGCGCAGTTGCTTGAACTGGCCCTTCCCCATGCTCCAGCCCAGTTGCAGCGTCCCGTCATAGGAGGGGAAGGACAGGCACATGCCTCCCAGGGTGGCGTAGATCTCCGAGTGGCCCGGCCGCCAGGAGGTGGGAAGCGGCACCTTGCACCAGAGGATGTCGAAGGACTGAGGCATGCGCTCCTCGTGCAGGTCCGCCTTGCGGCGCAGCACCGAGTTGCGCCCATCCGTGCCGATGACGAAGTCCGCGCGCAGCTCTTCCTCGTGCCCGTCCCGCTCCACGCGCACGCCCACCACGCGCCCGGCCTCGCGCACCACGTCCCGCACCGCCACGCCCCGCTCCAGACGGAAGTGCGGGAAGCGTCCCGCCTCCTCCACCAGCATCTCCAGCAGCGCCGGCTGGCTCACGATGCGCGCCACGTTGTCGCGGGCCGACTCGGGCACGTCCACCGACACCAACCGCCTCGTGCCCCTCCACACCGCCAGGCTCGCCAGCCGCACCGACGGCAGCGCCTCGAAACGTGCGCCCAACCCCATCTGATGCAGCACGTCCCGGCCACTCGGCTGGAAGCCCTCGCCGCGGAACTCACGCGAGAAGTCCCGCTGGCGCTCCAGCAGGTGCACCGGCACGCCCCGGCTCGCGAGGATGTAGGCCAGGGCGGCACCCGCCGGTCCCGCTCCGACGATGAGAACACGCTTCATGACTTCCCTCCCGGTTGGGCCGGCGTGAGCAGCCGGCGAAAACCATCCACGAGCAGCTCCGCGTGCCGTTGCATGGCCGCCTCGTCGAGCTGCTCCCAGTTCGCCAGCAGCCACCTGTCTCCGGCGCTGTCGATGGCCCCCACCCACGCCACGAGCAGCTCCTCGGGCACGTCGTCGCGCACGACGCCCAGCTCGCGGCCCCGCGTGAGGATGGTGCGCGTGATGGATTGGCCCTGTTCGAAGATGGCGGCCAGCGGTCCGCTCTCGCGCAGCTGCGCCGGCAGCGTCCACACGGCGCGCGCCACGCCCATGAGCCACGGGCTCTGGCGGAAGAGGACGAACTGGCGCTGGTAGGTGGTGCGCGCGACGTCCCAGAAGGTGTCCGCGCGCAGCTCCTCGGGCCGCAGCCAGGCCACGAACATCGCCTGCTCCTGGCAGTGCCGGACCACCGCGAGGAACAGGTCCGCCTTGTCGTCGAAGTAGTAGTAGGCCGCGCCCTTGCTCAGGTCCGCCTTCTCCAGGATGCGGTTGAGCGAGGCCCCCTCGTAGCCGAGTGCGCCGAACTCGCGCGCCGCCACCTCCAGGATGTGGGCGCGACGCTCGGGGGGAAGCTTCTCGAAACGCGGACGGGGCATGGTGCTGTGAACCTCGGACCCGATGGCCAGACCAGGGGTACGAACCTCCTGGTTAGACCAGATAGTCTGAACGCTCGCTCCATGCAACCTCCTTGAAGTCCGAGACGAACAGACCCGCTTGGAGCTCCAAGCGTTTCAAGAATGTCAAAAAACCGACACCTACCGGGTTCACTGGCCTGACGCGGGGGCGGAGATGCCCATGTCCAGTACCACCGCGCCGTGTACCCGTCCCCCTCGCAGGGCCGCCAGCGCCTCGTTGGCGGCCTCCAAGGGGAAGGATTGCACCTCGGTGTGCACCGGCACCCGCGGGGCGAGCGCGAGGAAGTCCAGCCCGTCCTGCCGCGTGAGGTTCGCCACCGAGCGCACGGTGCGCTCACCCCACAGCAGGGAGTAGGGGAACGCGGGGATGTCGCTCATGTGGATGCCCCCGCACACCACGGTGCCCCCCTTCACCACGCAGGCCAGCGCGGCGGGGACCAGGCTCCCCACGGGCGCGAAGAGGATGGCCGCATCCAGCTGCACGGGCGGCGGCACGTCCGAGTCCCCCGCCCACTCGGCCCCCAACCGCAGCGCGAAGTCCTGCGCCGCCACGTCTCCCGGGCGCGTGAAGCCAAACACCCGCCGCCCCTGGTATCGGGCCACCTGGATGATGACGTGCGCCGCCGCTCCAAAGCCATACAGCCCCAGCCGCTCGGCGTTCCCGGCCATGCGCAGGCAGCGGTAGCCGATGAGCCCCGCGCACAACAGGGGCGCCGCCTGCAGGTCCGGATAGCCCTCGGGGATGGGGAAGCAGAAGCGGTGGTCCGCCACGGCGTAGTCGGCGTAACCGCCGTCGATCTGATAGCCGGTGAAGCGCGCGTTGTCGCAGAGGTTCTCCCGGCCCGAGAGGCAGTACTGACACGTCCCGTCAGTCCACCCCAGCCACGGCACACCCACCCGGGTGCCTGGAGCGAAGATTCGCGCGCGCTCCCCCACCTTCACCACCCGGCCGATGATTTCGTGCCCCAGCACCAACGGCAGCTTGGGACGCGCCAGCTCGCCATCCGTCACGTGCACGTCCGTACGGCACACCGCGCACGCGTGGACTCTCAACAAGAGCTGCTCGGGACCCGGCTCCGGAATGGGCCGCTCCTCCAACCGGAGTGGCTGCCCCGGAGCGGGGAGCACCATGGCACGCATTCGGATTGTCACCCGGGCTCAGCGGAAAAGGAGCGCGTCCGACACGGGGCTCACCTGCCCCACACCCACCCAACCGGTACCCACCCCGTCCCGCACCGGACTCCAACTCTTGGTCCCGTGCCGGGCACGCATCTGAAAACTAGGAACCTCCGAGCCGGACACCACCCCCACCTCCCGGCGCCCGGCCGCGCCTCGGAGGAGGGAATGGGGGCTCGGTCGCTGCCCGGCCCTGCTCAGATCTGGATGCCAGCGACGAGCCCCGGCCACAGCCGCACGCTCGTGTCTCCCGACCTGTAGACCCGGCCCAGGCCGAACCGGTCCACCCCCTCCAGCGCCTCTCCGCGGAAGGTGATGAGCGTATTGCCCGTCACCCCGCCGAAGAGCGCGAGGCGCGGGGCCAGCTGCCAGCCGCCGATCACCCGGAGCTGTGCCAGCAGGTCGTTGCTGTCACCCAGGAAGGTGCCCTCGCGCAGGGCGAAGGCGAGGGCATCCACGTCGACGAAGAAGCGTCCGGAGGGGATGTGGCCCCCCATTCCGAGGCCCGCCGACCAACGGCGCTGCTGGCCCGCGCGGCCGGGCTCCACCCCCACCGTGAACAGGGTGTGGATGTTCTTGCCGCCGAGCTTCAGCGCCACGTTCGTCAGGGTGACGTCACTGGCCCAGGCCTGCAGGTGCAACTGGCCGTTGCCCACGAAGCTCAGCAGGCCGATGGGGGCTCCCTCCGCCTCTCCGGCCACGTTGAGGAGGCCCAGCTGCAGGCCCTTCACCTTCCGCGCGATGTTGACGAGGCCCACCTGCGCGCCGTTCACGTCCCCTCCCACGTTGAGGAGGGAGAGCTGAGCGCCGTCGAGGCGCCGCGCGATGCTCACCGCCGAGGACACCTGCAGGCCCGCCATGTCCGGGGCGACGTTGAGACCCACCGCCGCCTGGAGGCCGCGCGTGTCACCCGCCGCGATGTTGATGCCGCTGGAGAGCTGCGCGCCCACCATCTCGCCCCCCGCGATGTTCACGCCCACGACCACCTGCAGGCCCCGCATCGAGCCCCCGGACACGTTGGCCCCCACCGAGGACTGCACCCCCTTCACCTGGCCGGCGTAGTTGGCACCCACCGCGAATTCGGCGCCCCGCAGCTCCCGGTTCACCCAGTTGCCCACGATGGACGCGGCCATGCCGTCCACCCGGCCCGCGTGCGTGGCGAGCAATCCGACGGAGAGGTTGTTCACCACGTTGCCGCTCGTGAACCCATTGGTGCTGATGCCGGGCAGGAGGGAGAGGCTCACGGGCATGTGGACCTCCTGGGCCGGAGCCGGCTGGGTGACCTCCGCCACCGCGGGCTGATGCTCGGGCGCTGGCTGCTCGGCCCCCGCCGAAAACCCCACCATCGCCGCCATCACTCCCGCGCACACCGAGACCTCGAGCTTCATCGCGTATCCTTCCTGCCATCGGGGCGGCACCGCCCCCTCCGGCCACTGGAAAACCGATGCCCGGCGAAAGTGTCACCTGCCCTCGCGGAACCGGTACGCTGCCCCCATGCTGACGCGCACCCATCCCAAGAGCGGCGAGAAGCTGCCCGCCATCGGCCTCGGAACGTGGCAGACCTTCGACGTGGGGCCCTCCCCCGCCGAGCGCAAGGAGCAGAAGGCGGTCCTCAAACGCTTCCTCGCCTCCGGCGCCCGGGTCATCGACTCCTCCCCCATGTACGGCCGCGCCGAGCAGGTGGTGGGGGATCTGCTGCGGGAGCTCGGCGAGGAGCGCCCCCCCTTCCTCGCCACCAAGGTGTGGACCTCGGGCAAGGAGGCCGGCCAGGAGCAGATGCGTGACTCGATGCGCAAGATGGGCCACGGCCAGCTGGACCTGATGCAGGTGCACAACCTCGTGGACTGGCGCACCCACCTGCCCACCCTGCGCGAGTGGAAGGCCTCCGGGCGCATCCGCTATCTCGGTGTCACCCACTACCTGCGGAGCGCCTTCGACGACCTGGAGAAGCTCATCCGCGAGGAGTCACTGGACTTCGTGCAGCTGCCCTACTCCATCGCCCTGCGCGACGCGGAGGAGCGGCTGCTGCCCGCGGCCGCCGAGCACGGCACCGCGGTGCTGGTGATGCGCCCCTTCGAGAGCGGGGACCTCTTCCGGCGGGTAAAGGGCAAGGCCCTGCCCCCCTGGGCCGCCGACTTCGACTGCAAGAGCTGGGCGGAGTTCTTCCTCAAATACATCCTCGGGCACCCGGCGGTGACGTGCCCCATTCCGGCCACGAGCAACCCGCGTCACCTCGAGGACAACCTGCGCGCGGGCACCGGGCGCCTGCCCGACACGAAGACCCGGGCCCGCATGGTGGAGTACCTCGGCCTGTAGCGGCGCGAGGCTCAATCCCCGAGCTCGGACTCGAAGACGAGCTCGCCGGTGAGCGAGAAGACGAGGCCGGTGCCCAGCTCGCCCTCCTCGTCGTCACGGCCCACGTCGACGACCTTGTCGTCCTCGTCCCACTGGCCCAGGTAGTACTCGCCGCCCGCCGTCATCCACGCCCGGTCCTCGGAGACGACCGTCTCCACCGTGTCCCCCTTGTCACTGGTGGCCAGGTACACGGTCCACTCCATGCCCTCCTCCTTCAGGTGGGACGTCACCTCGGCGAGCTCCTCGTCCCGAGGCGTGCCGCCCGCCTTCTCCTCCACCTTCCACTTGCGCTCGTCGGCCTTGGGCTTCTGCGCCTGCCAGCCCTTCACCAGGTCGCGCATGGACTGCTCGGCCTTGTCCTGGAGCGCCTTCATGTTCGTGGGCAACCCGGCCTCGTCCAGCGCCATCAGCGCCGTCTCCAGTTGGATCGCCTTGAGGGCCCACTCGTTCATCGCCGTCTTCAGCATCGCCGTCCATCTCCTCGGGCCAGGGAGGCCCGCAGTCCATCCCGGGGACTTCCCGCGGGCAGGGCGCGTGGCCCCTATCACGTTCCAGAGTCCAATGGTGCCGCGCGTTCGGAAACCCGACATTCCACCTGGACCACGGTACGAGCCGCTGTCCGGCCCCGGACGTGGCTTCTGGCCTCCACGGAGGCCAGAGGAGCAAGCAAGTATGGCGCTCGCCATGGGGCCGGGCACTGCCCACCTTGGCCTGAGCGCCTGAGCGCGGAAGAAAGGAGGGCGAGCCATGGGGAGCGAGCGACATGAGCTGAGCCTCGAGGCACCGGCGGGCGTTCCCCTGACGGCACGAGCCTCGGAACCGTTGCCGGCCCCGGATGGCCCCCTGGCCGCACGCAAACCCATGCGGGCGCGCGTGCAGGCGGTGCTACGCCCGGCGTTCGCGGTGCTGGGACTGGGCATGCTCGTCCTGCTCGTGCGGAACGTGGGGGCCGAGGAGTTGCGGAAGGTGCTGACGCGGGCGGCGCCCTGGTTGCCGCTGGTGTTCGCGCTCGAGCTGGGGCGCCTGTCGCTGGACGCGCTGGCCACGTGGGTGGCGTATGGCGGCCGGGCACGGCAGGTGCCGTTCCGCTCCATGTTCCGTGCGCAGCTCATCAGCACGGTGGTGTCGACGCTGGCGCCAGCGGGACGGGTCGCGGGCGAGGCGACGAAGGCGGCGCTGGTCAGCCCGTACACGGGAGGCGCCACGGCGATGGCGGCGGCGGCCACGTCTCAGGCGGCCTCGCTGGTCTCGACGGGCCTCATCTCCATCCCCTGCGCGCTGGCCGCGTACGTGATGACGGGCCCCTCGTGGCTGACGCTGGCGCTGGGGGTGCACATGGTAGTGCTGGTGCTCGCGGGCGCGAGCATGCGCGCGGGAATGAGGGCGCACCGGCTCGGAGCCTGGCTGAAGCGCCGCTTCCACCGCATCGCCACGCATACGGAGGTCTTCCAGGAGTCGGCGCGGAGCAGCGCGCTGCTGCCAACCCGGCCCATCCTGGCCACCCTGCTCGGCCGGGTGCTGCAGGTGGTTCAGTACGGCGTCCTGGCGGCGGCGGTGGGCATCGACGTGACGGTGGTGGGAGCGCTCGTCGCGCAGGGGCTCAACCTGGTGGCGCTGGCGGTGGGCACGCTGGTGCCAGGGCAGTTCGGAGTGAGCGACGGGGCCTTCGCGCTGTCGGCCAAGGCCTTCGGCACCACCGCGGCCAAGACCATGTCCATCGCGCTGATCGCCCATGCGATGCAGGTGCTGTTCGTGCTGATCGGCGCCCTCACGCCCCTGGTGTGGAGGGCTCGCCAGCAGCCCACCTGACTCAGCCGCGCAGGTGGGGGAACATCCACACCAGCGTGCGACGGCGCAACCTGTTCTGCAGGTCGAGTAGCTCGCGCGGTGGCACCACGCCTCCCAGCAGCGTCATGGCCGCCAGCAGGGGAGGGGTGAGCGCCGTCTCCACGCACAGCACCGTGGCCAGCTTGAGCGCCAGCACGTACTGCTCGCGCTTCCTCGGGATTCTCATCGCCGCACCTCCGCGCGGGCCGGGCGCTCGCTCAGCGCGAGGAAGCCGTTGCCGTGCTCCTGACGCACCAGGGGCGCGTCGAGGAAGGAGAAGAGCCGGTACAAGGCGCGCGGCGCCACGTTGTGGAGGCACTCCTCGGCCAGCAGCGTCCAGTAGCCGTGATAGGCGGTGACGTCCTTCACCTCCAGACCACTCTCCCTGGCCGCCGAGCGGAAGAAGTCCGGGTGGATGAAGTTCTCGTACCGGTGGCCCTCGCCATCGTCCACGCCGAGCTTCCCGTGGCTCACCCGGCGGATGGTCTCGTGCAGGGTGAAGGTGTCCTTCTGCGAGACGACGTAGACCAGCAGCACGCCGCCGGGACGCAGCACCCGGTGGCACTCGCGCATGGTGGCGATGAAGCCCGGGTGCCCGAGGTGCTCGAAGACGTCGAAGGACAGCAGCACGTCGAAGGAGGCATCCGCGAAGGGCAGCGCGGTGGCCTGGGCCACGTGGAAGCGGGTGCGCAGGTGCTCGGGGCGGGCCGCGACCGCCTGGGCGATGGAGCGCTCCGACAGATCGATGCCCACGCCCTCGCAACCGGAGAGCGCGGCCACGGTGTTGAGGTAGCGCCCATCATTGCAGCCCACCTCCAGCACGCGGCTCCCGGCGCCGAGCGGCAGCCTCCGCAGGGCGCGCAAGAGGAACTCCTCCTTGGCCTTCACCCGCCCGCGCACCCGGTCCTCGACGAAACCGGCCATGAAGGCCCGCTTGTCCTCGAGGCCCTCCCGCACGTAGCGGCTGTCCTCCTGCTCGTAGGTCTCCCGCTGCAGCCGCGCCACCTCGTCGAGCTCCAGCCGGAAGTCGGCGTAGGTGGAGCCCGCCACGTGGCGCAGCGGGTAGCGGGCCGTGGAGCTCACGAGCGCATCGCCCTCGGCGCGCAGCGGCTCGCCGCTCCGGGGGCAGCGAAGAAAGGGGGACTCCCACATCATGGTGGCGGCAGGGCATAGCACACTCTTCACCCCACGTGGCGGGACGCTAGACTGCACTCCTCTCTTCACCACGGGAGGGCCCACCACTGACCCGAATCCTCCTCGTCGGCCTCTTCCTCTGCGGTCTCCCCACCTTCGCGCAGGATGCACCGTCCACCGGGCTCCAGGGGCTCGCGGCGGTGAGAGCCCGTGGAGAGCTGTTGTGGGGGGCCGACGCGCAAGGCGGCGCGCCCTACGTCTTCCAGGATCCGATGGACCCCAACCGGCTCATCGGCTTCGAGGTGGACCTGGCCAACGCCCTCGCCGGGAAGCTCGGCGTGCGGGCGCGTCCGGTGCTCGGTCCGTGGGACTCGCTGCTGGAGCTGCTGGCGCGCGGCGACTTCGACGTGGCGCTCAACGGCATCGAGGTGGCCGAGGAGAAGCGGCGCGTCTGCCTCCTGTCGCGCCCCTACTACTCCGCCGGAGAGCGGCTCACCGTGCGCCGGGGAGACCCCCAGGCGCCCCACGTGCTGTCACAGGTGAAGGGCCGTCCGGTCGGCACGTTGCCCGGCTCGCTCGCCGAGCGCATCCTCCGCCGCGAGGGCGCGCAGGTGAGGACCTACGAGGGTGGGCAGGATGAGATCTTCGCGGACCTGAAGCTGGGCCGTACGGACGCGGTCCTGCTCGACGAGCCCATCACCCGGTACTACGGCACCATCGAACCGGACCTGGAGGTCGCACCGGGCTCCTTCGGCGAGGTGCGCTACGCGGTGGCCGTGCGGCTGGGGGAAGAGGACCTGCTGCGAGCCATCGACGAGGCGCTGGACGAGCTGGCGCGCGACGGCACACTGCGCTCCATCTACGAGCGGTGGGGCCTGTGGAACCCCGAGACGGCGGCGCTGCTGGGAGACCCGAACCCGAGCCCGAGCGGCGTGCCGGAGCAGTACGACGCGTGGCGGGCGGCGGTGGGAAAGGTGCCGCCCTTCCTCGAGCGCGTGAGGGAACGCTACCCGGCCACGTTGGCCTTGTTCGCCCGGGGAGCGCTGATGACGCTGGGGGTGTCGCTGCTGTCCATGGCGCTGGCGGTGGCGACGGGCGTGGTGCTGGCGGTGATGCGCGTCTTCGGTCCCCTGCCCCTGCGCTGGCTGGCCATGGCCTACATCGAGGTGGTGCGAGGCACGCCGCTGCTGGTGCAGCTCACCCTGGTGTACTTCGGACTGCCGCAACTGGGCCTGCGGTTGGATCCGCTCACGGCGGGCGTGCTGACGCTGGGGCTCAACTACGCGGCGGCCGAGGCGGAGAACTACCGCGCCGGAATCTCCAGCGTGCCCGCGGGCCAGCACGAAGCGGCCAGGGTGCTTGGCCTCACGCGGTGGCAGACGTTGCGGCACGTGGTGTTCCCGCAGGCCATGCGCATCTCCCTGCCACCAATGACGAATGACTTCATCGCGCTGCTCAAGGACAGCTCGCTGGTGTCGCTGGTGACGCTCACCGAGCTCACGCGCACCTACCTCAACCTGGCCAACGCCATGCGGGACCACCTGGGCCTCGGCCTCCTCGTGGCCGCCATCTACCTGCTGCTCGGCCTGCCCTTCGCGCACCTGGCGCGCACGGTGGAGGCCCGGCTCGGCCGGCACCTGAAGGAGGTGACACGATGATTCGCGTCGAGGACGTGCGCAAGCGCTTCCCCGGAGCGGCCGCGCCCACGCTGGACGGCGTGTCATTCACCCTGGAGACGGGCAGGCTGGCGGCCATCCTCGGGCCGAGCGGCTCGGGCAAGTCCACGCTGCTGCGCTGCATCGTGGGCCTGGAGCGGCCGGACTCGGGCGCCATCCACCTGGGCGGACAGGCGGGGCTGGTGTTCCAGTCCTTCGAGCTGTTCCCCCACCTGACGACGTTGGACAACTGCGTGCTGGCGCAACGGCTGGTGGCGAAGCGCTCACGCGCCGACGCGGAGGCACGTGCGCGCCAGTTGCTGGAGGCACTCGGGCTGGCACAGCGGCTGGACGCCTACCCGGACATGCTCTCCGGTGGGCAGCGGCAGCGGGTGGCCATCGCGCGGGCGCTGGCCATGGAGCCGGCGGTGCTGCTCTACGACGAGCCGACGAGCGCGTTGGACCCGTCCCTGCGCCGCGAGGTGGTGGAGACGCTGCGCCGGGTGGGCTCGCTGGGGATGACCCAGCTCGTGGTGACGCACGACGTGGCGCTCGCACGGGCCTCGGAGGTGGTGCTGGTGCTGGACCACGGCCATCTCGTGGAGCAGGGCCCGCCCCAACAGGTGCTCGATGCCCCCCGGCACGAGGCCACGCGCCGCCTGCTCGCGCAGGTCCACGGCTGAACACCCCGGAGCGCACCCGCCCGGAAGGAGACCGGGCATTCCCCCGCCAGGAGCGCTCGCCTCCTTGTTGCAACGGTTCCCGGCCGTACTCAATGACGGTGAAGGCTCCAGGCCGTGGAGGGGCCACGGGGGATGGAATGCGGCAGCGCATCGACGACTACGCCCTGCTGGGCGACTGCCACTCCGCGGCGCTGGTGGGCCGTGATGGCTCCATCGACTGGGCGTGCTTCCCCCGGTTCGACTCCGCCGCGGTGTTCTGCCGCCTCCTCGACCTGCGCAAGGGGGGCTCCTTCCGGGTGAGCCCCGAGGGCCCCTACCAGTCCAGGCGCCGCTACATCGACGACACCAACGTGCTCGTCACCACCTTCACCACGCCCACCGGCGTGCTGGAGGTGACGGACTGCATGCCCGTGCGCCTCGCGCTGGCGCGCAGCTCGCGCGTGGGGACGCGGCACTCGCTGCTGCGGCGGCTGCGCTGTGTCGGTGGCGAGGTGGATGCACGCATGGTGGTGGCGCCGCGCTTCGAGTACGGGGCCTTCGTGCCACACATCCGCCTCACCTCGCCTCGGACGGCGGAGCTGGTGGGCGGCGCGGACGCGCTGTGGGTGACGGCCACGCGCCCGCTCTCCGCGCACGAGAACGCCCTGCGCGCCCGCTGGCACCTGCGGCCCGGAGACGAGGTCTGGGTGGAGGCGGCGTGGACGCCCTCGCTCGTCCAGCGCGGTCTGGAGGACATGCCGGACCAGAACGCGATGCGCCGGCGGCTGGAGGAGACCATCACATTCTGGCGCGAGTGGATCTCCCACTGCGCCTACGAGGGCGAGTACACGCAGGCGGTGCGCCGCTCTGCGCTGGTGCTCAAGGCGCTCACGTACGCGCCCTCGGGCGCCATCGTCGCGGCCCCCACCACGTCCCTGCCCGAGGAGCCGGGCGGCGTGCGCAACTGGGACTACCGCTACACCTGGCTGCGGGACACCACGCTCACGCTCATCTCGCTGATGCTCCTGGGCTACCGGGAGGAAACCATCGCCTTCCGGCACTGGATGGGGCGCACCAGCGCGGGCCGGCCCGAGGACGTTCAAATCATGTACGGCATCCGCGGCCACCGGCGGCTGCCGGAGGTGGAGCTGACCCACCTGGAGGGCCACCAGGGTGCACGGCCGGTGCGCGTGGGCAACGGAGCGGTGAAGCAGCTCCAGCTCGACGTCTTCGGGGAGATGCTCGAGGGGGCGTGGCTCTTCTCGAAGATGGGCGGGCGGATGACGGGGGAGGCGTGGGACTTCCTGCGCGGGCTGGTGGACGGCGTGTGCGAGCGCTGGCGCGAGCCGGATCAGGGCCTGTGGGAGATCCGCGACGAGCCCCGGCACTTCATCCACTCGAAGCTGCTGTGCTGGGTGGCGGTGGACCGGGGGCTGCGCATCGCGCGGGCGCGGCGGTTGCCGGCGGCGGTGGGGCGCTGGTCGCGTGAGCGCATGCTGCTGCGCGAGTACCTGCTGCGCGAGGGCGCGCGCACCGGGTGGTTCGCCCAGGCGGTGGGCTCGGACAGGGCGGATGCGTCGGTGCTGCAACTGCCCGCGCTCGGCTTCCTCCCGTCGGCCCACCCGCTGGTGAGCCGCACGGTGGACAAGGTGCGCCAGACGCTGGAGCGCGACGGGCTGCTCTTCCGCTACCACGCCCCGGACGGGCTGAGCGGCGGGGAGGCCACCTTCCTGCTGTGCTCCTTCTGGTTGCACGACGTGCTGGTGCACTCGGGTCGGACGCAGGAGGCGGAGGAGTTGCTGCGCCACCTGCTGAGCCTGGCCAACGACGTGGGCCTCTACGCGGAGGAGGCGGTGCCGGGCACGGGCGAGGCGATGGGCAATTTCCCGCAAGCCTTCACGCACATGGCCCTGGTGGCCTCGTGTGCCCAGCTCTCAGCGGGCCGCAGCTTCCAGCTCCCGCGGCCCGGCGCATACGACTACGCGGACTTCGCGCTCACCTACCACCTGGGCCGGCGCTCCATCCTCATGTCCCATTTCTCGTGGGAAGCGGTGATGTGAGCGCGCGGTGGCTAGCAACCCAGGCGCGGGTCGTACCGGGGCGCGAGCAGCGAGGGCACCACCATCGCCGTCACGTCCCTGCCTCCCAACAGGTTCGTGGCCAGGACCAGGGGCGTATAGACGAACCCCCACGGCAGGCCCCACCAGCCGAGCAACAGCGACAGCAGCGTATAGCCAAGGCTCAGGCCAAACGTGCCCTGTCCGGCCCGGACGAAGTAGACGTCCGAGGAGCGACGCGTCGTCGTGACGAAGAAGGACACGCAGTACTCGAAGACCACGAATCTTCCCCCACGTCGCAACTCTTCCTGGACCTGTGCAGTAGACAGGCCCTCGATGCCCAGGATGCCAGCCATTACTGTCCCCCTGTTCGAAGAGTCCGGCCGAGGCCGTGATGAACAGTCATCACAGAGTACATAAGGGCCTGCCCGCCTGCACAGCGACGCCGAGAGCGAGCCCTCGCGGACACACGACTGGCGCGAAGGTTCCAATACTCCGCGTACAGGAGCAATCGCGCAACGCTTTCTCAAATGTGAAGAACGCCACGCTCAGCGTCTGATAGTTGCCTTCCGGGCACCGCGCATGAGTTGCCTGGGAAGCAACACCCGCCGAGTGAGAGCTTCACGCAGAGGCCCACCTGACGGGCGGACGAGGGAGCGACATGCGCGCTCCTGCCACCCTCTCCCTCCCTGCTTACCGTGAGGGCTCGGGAGGCAGGAATGGCCACGAAGAAGACGGAGAAGAAGGACCCCATCGCGCACCTGAGCGAGCTCATCCACGGCATCAAGGTCGCGATGATGACGACGGTCGAGGAGGACGGCACCCTGCGCAGCCGCCCCATGTGGACCCACGACCGGGACTTCGATGGAGAGCTGTGGTTCTTCACCCGCGAGCACTCGCCCAAGGTGGACGCGGTGGAGCGGGACCATCACGTCAACCTCTCGTACTCGGAGCCGGGACGGGACCGCTACGTGTCGGTGAGCGGCCTGGCCCGTCTGGTGCTCGACAAGGAGAAGGCCCGCGAGCTGTGGAACCCCACCCTCAAGGCCTGGTTCCCCGAAGGGCTCGATGACCCCGAGCTCGCGCTCCTCTGTGTCCAGGTGAACAAGGCCGAGTACTGGGACACCCCCAACAGCCGCATGGTGCAGCTGGTGGGCTTCGTGAAGGGTGTCATCACCGGCGAGCCGTACCGTCCGGGCGACAACGAGAAGGTGAACCTCGACGAGGCCGGCCCCTCGCTGCACTGACGCCCTCGCTGCACTTTTCCAGCAGCGTCCCAAGAGCCAGACGCGGGAAGCTCAGCCGCACTCCACGACGAGCTTCCCCTGCACGCGGCCCTCCTCGAGCAACCGGTGGGCCTCGCGCACCGAGACCGCCGACAGCGGGCCCACGGAGCGCACCGCGGGTGGATTCAGGGCGCCCTCCTCGATGAGCCGGGAAATCGTCCCGAGCTGCTCGCGGTAGACGCTCCATGTCTCGCGCGGGGCGTACAGGGCCCGCGCGCCGAGCTGGATGAAGTGGAACTCCAGCGAGCGGAGGATGAGCGGGCTGCGCGCCTCGTCCCAGAGGTTGATGGGGGAGTCCGCGGGCTCCTCCACGATGGACACCACGCGCCCCTCCACCGCCGCCACGTCGAAGCACAGCTCCTTCATGGTGCCGCCGACGAAGTCCAGGGCCACGGGGACGTGCCGTCCGCCGTTCATCGCCAGCACCTCCGAGAGCAACCGCTCCCGTGACAGCCCGCGGTAGCGGAGGATGTGGCCGGGCTCCACGCCCAGCTGCCGCACCAGGTAGTCGGCGCTCGCGTCGCCGCCGGCCGTGGTCAGGAGGGGGTGAGCGCCCAGGTGGCGAAGTATTTGGAGTGCCATGGACCCCACGCCTCCCGAGCCTCCGGCGACGAAGACGGCCTCGCCCCGCTGGACGCGCGCCCGGGCGACGGACTGCCATGCCGTGAGCGCCACCACGGGCAGTGCGGCCGCCTCGAGGAAACCCAGACGCGCGGGCTTGGGGAGCACCAGCAACGCCGGCATGCAGATGTACTCCGCGTGTGAGCCATTGCTGCCCTGCCCCGCGCGGTAGCAATACACCGCGTCACCCACGGCGAGTCCCTTCACGCCCTCGCCCAGCGCGTCCACCACGCCCGAGAAGTCCCGCCCCAGGACCTGCGGCAACCGGCCCCCGAAGCCTCCCCGGCGGAAGTAGACATCGATGGGATTGAAGGACGCGGCCCGGATGCGGACCCGCACCTCCCCGGGGCCCGGCTCGGGCAGGGGCCAGTCTTCTTCCACCAACTGCTCGACTCCACCAAACGCCTGCTGAGTGATGACGCGCATAGGGCGGCGGAGCGTACCGGCGTACCCCGCCCAAGGCTATGCTCCCGCGCGTCATGACCTCCCCCTTCGCCGAGCACTTCCCCGCCTTGCGGTCGGGCTTCAGCTACATCGACAACGCCGCCGGTGCGCAGGTGCCCTCGCACACCATCGACGCCATCACCCGGTTCCTCACCAGCGGCAGCTGCAACGTGGGCCAGCCCTACGAGGCCTCCGTGCGCGCCACCGAGGTGAAGGCCCAGGCCCGCGCCGCCACCGCCGGATTCCTCCACTGTCAGCCCGAGGAGGTCATGCTCGGCACCAGCGCGACCGCCCTCACCTTCCAGCTCTCGCGCGCCTTCTCCCGCCTGTTCCAGCCCGGGGACGAAATCGTCATCTCGGAGCTCGAGCACGAGTCCAACGCCAGCCCCTGGCGCTGGCTGGAGGCCCAGGGCGCGGTGGTGAAGGTGTGGCGCGCGCACTGGCCCGAGGGGCGCCTGGAGCTCGAGGATCTGCGCGCGCTGCTCACCTCGCGCACCCGGCTGGTCGCGGTGACGGCCGCCGCCAACTCGGTGGGCACGATGCCAGACGTGGCCGGTGCCACCGCGCTGGCCCACTCCGTGGGCGCGTGGAGCATCATCGACGCGGTGCACTCCAGCCCGCACCAGCTGCCCGACATGAAGGGCTGGGACGCGGACTTCGCCGTGTTCTCCCCGTACAAGGTCTTCGGACCGCACCTGGGCTGCCTGTACGTGCGCCGCGAGCTGCTGCCCCGGCTGCCCGCGGACAAGCTGTGGTTCGTCCCCGACGACAGCCCCCAGAAGTTCGAGCCCGGCACCGCCAACCACGAGGCTCTCGCGGGTTGGCTGGGCACGCTGCGCTACGTGCGCGAGGTGCTCGGTGACGGGCAGCCCGGGCGCGCGGGACTGGAGCGGGCCTGGCGCCGCATCGAGTCCCTGGAGCGCCCGCTGCTGGAGTCCGCGCTGGAGCGGCTGCGTGCCCACCCGCGCGTGCGGCTGTACGGCATCCCCGAGCCCAAGGGCCGGACGGCCACCTTCTGCTTCAACGTGCCCGGAGTCGCGCCGCGCGCTGTGGCCGAGCACCTCGCCCAACGGGGAGTGGGCGTGGCCGCGGGCCACTACTACGCCACCCTGTCCATGCAGGCGCTGGGCCTCATGCCCGAGGGCGCGGTGCGCGTCTCGCTGCTGCACTACAACACGCTCGAGGACGTGGACCGGCTCCTCGCCGCGCTGGACGCGCTACCCTGAACGCGTCTCCGTGAGCGGCGCGAACCGCAGCCCGAAGGCCCAGGCCGGAAAAGCCGTCGCGGCCAACCCCGAGCCCCACCCATACAGCAGCTCATCCAGCGGAACGCCGAGCAACCTGCCCCGCAGCAGGAGGCTCGGCCTCCACGTGCGCTCGAAGACACCGGGGACGAGCCACTCGAAGACCAGACACAGCCCGAGGTAGATGGCCGCCGACACCAGCGCGCCCAGCAGGCTCGGCGCCACCAGGTCCGGGCGCATCACCAGGAACCCCACCACCATCCCCACCATCGCCAGCACCGAGGCGTAGAGGATGGGCACGCCCAGGGCGAGCAACAGCCCGGCCACCGCCAGCAGGGCGACGATGGCCCCCACGGCCCGAGTCCACGGCCGCACGCTCCCGCCCAGGGGCACCACCGTCCGGCGGAACGCCACCGCGTACGCACTGCAGGAGAAGGCACCGAGCCCGACGACGAACAGCACGTCCTCGATGCCGAAGCCGATCCGGTCCGCCAGGTCGAACAGGAACCGTGGGGCCCAATACTCCGGATAGAACAGCCACTCGGTCGCCGCGAACGGGAGCGAGGCCAGCGCCACCCGTCCCATCAACCCGCGCAGATCCGCGCGCACGAGCCAGATGAGGGCTCCCGGAACCAGGAACAGGAGCGCCAGCACCAGGAACTCGTACGTCATGGGGCCCTCAGCTGGCCGCCAGGGCGATGAGCGGGAGCGCGACCGTCGCCAGGGTGGCGGTGATGGCGGCGGCGACCCGGACCTGGACACGCTTCGAGCCGGGCGGCGCGGGACGCACCAGCGGCACCGCGAGTGCCGCCACCGCGGGAACGAGCAACCACGCATCCGCGCGCAGTCCCACCGAGCCCAGGCCGAACGGGGCCAGCGCCAACGTGAGCCCGTTCAGCGTCAGGATGCCCCACGCGGCCCGCTCGCCGCCCACCCGGGCGGGCACCGTGAGCTTGCCGCTCTCCCGGTCCGAGGGCTCATCGGGGAGCGCGGTGGCGATGGCACAGGCCAGGTGGGTGGGCAGCAGGAGCACGACGAGCGCCCAGGGGAAGTGCCCCAGGACCCCGCCCTGCGCGACGTATCCATAGAGTGGCAGCACTCCGGCGACGCCCATCACCTGCAACCACTCACCACCGCCCCGATAGGAGAGCCGGAGCGGCGGATAGCTGTAGGCCCACAACAGCCCCAGCGCCAGCACGGCCAGCGGCACGAGCAGCGGTGCGCCACGCGCCACGGCCAGCCCCACCGACACGGCCAGCAGCGAGCCCGCGCAGACGAGGGCGGCCGTCCCGAGCGCACGCGGCGAGAGTCGGCCCTCGACGAGCACGCGGGAGCCGCCGGAGAAGACGGTGGCCGTCCGGTTGCGGCGGTCGGTCTCCTGATCCGCCCAGTCATTGGCGTAGACGATGAAGAGCTGATCGAGCAGCCCGAAGAGCTGGACCCCCACCAGCGTCCCGAGGTCGAGCGACTGTCCCCGCATGCGCACGGCGACGAGCTGGCCGAGCAGCAGCGGGAGCGCGATGTACGACTGGGAGGGGAGCCGCGAGGCCTGGAGCCACGCCCGGCTCACGACGTGGCATCCCGCGCGAGGCCGAGACGCCGCGCGGCCTCGGTCCGCAGGTCGGTGAAGGGAAGGTCCCAGCGCCGCTCGCCATCGAGCCGCCAGGCCTTGACGGGGATGAGGTCCGCCTGGGCGAGCACCTGGTGCAGGTGCGCCTCCTCGCGAGGCTCGCGGCAGAAGAAGAAGGGGTTGCGGAACTCGGGGCCCTGGAGCTGCCCGTACTTGGCATCGTTGCGGGCGATGAGCTCCAGCAACGTCTGGCGCCGGGCGTCGAGATAGTCGAAGAACGCCAGGTCGAATGGCCCGATGCCCGCACGGTCCCCGGGCTGGCGCGCCACCCAGCGGGCCCAGTCGTAGCCGTACAGGAAGTCGTGGGCGTAACGGAAGCGCAGCTCGGACTTGTTGCCGAAGCCACGGCACAGCACCACCACCCGGCGCACGAAGCCCTCTATCTCGCCCGGCCCGCCAGCGTTCCACATACAGCAGGCCAGATAGTCGAGGTCCCAGAAGATGTTGTCCGGGAAGTCCTCCGCGAAGACCCGCACCACTTCGCCCAGCCCCTCGGCGAAGGCCCGCGCCCGCTCCACGTCACCCAGGCCGTCCATCACCCGCGCCGCCAGCTCCACGGGGAGGAGCGCGCGCGGACGGCTGGGGTCGAGCGAGGCGCCCCCGCTGACCAGCGGGGCCAACCGCTCGAGTCCCGCGAGGATGTCTTCCGGCAGTCCTCTCACCCAGGCCCTCTCCAGCTCGCGACGAGTACCAGCGCCGACAATGTGACCGTGCCCCACCAGATGGCGCGATGGAGCTCCGCCTTGTACGCCGACTGCGCGCCGAAGGCATTCGTCACCGCGCCCGGACTCTTCCGCACCGAGCGCCCTCCGAAGAGTAACGTGAGCAGTACGGCCGGCACCACCGCGACGGGCGGCGGTGCGTCCTCGGTCAGACAGGCCACCACGAGCCAGAGGAGCGCGCCCAGGGCGAGCAACACCTCCGCGCTCACGCGGACGGCCGCGTTGCCTAGGAGCGTGGTGAAGGTGCGCTTGCCTCCGGCCCGGTCGCTCTCCTCGTCCGACAGTCCGCTCGCCAGGGCGCTCGACAGCGACAGCGCCAGCATGCCCGGGGCCAGTGCCAGCAACCACGCGGGTGCCCAATCGCCACACTGGGCATAGGCATGCAGGGCGGGGAGCACGCCCCCCACGCCCACCATCTCCAGCAGCTCACCGCCGCCCCGGTAGTTCAGCCGCAGGGGCGGCAACGTATAGGCGACGAAGACGAACAGCCCCAGCGCCGCGAGGGGCAACAACAACGGACGCCCCAGGGCGAGGCCCGCCGCCCACGCCACGAGCAGCGCCACGACGCCGGCCCCCAGGCCCGCGGCGAGCACCGCCCCGGCGGGGAGGATGCCGTCGGGAATCGTCTTCGGCGAGCAGCCCTGGGGGAACATGCGGCGCTTGAGGACATCCACCTCGCGATCCCCCCAGTCGTTGAGCAGCACGACGAAGGCGACATCCGCGAGCATCCACACCGCGCCGAAGACGAGCGCCCCCACGGACAGCCGGCCCGTGGTGGCGGCGCCCACGGCCTGTCCGAACAGCGCCGGGACGAACACCTTCGGCCAGCTCGCCGGCTTGAGGGCATACCACCACCGCGCCGCGAGACTCATCGACCCGACACGCACCGCGCCTCCCGACGTGAGATTCAACGCGTGAGCGCGGTGGCGATGACGTTGAGCACCTTGAGCTGGGACGGAGACAGGGTGCGCAGCGAGCGCGCCAGCTTGCGCAGCTCCGGGGAGCGCTCCTCCTTCGCTGGCAGCGAGTCCACCCAGGCCGTCACCTCGGTGTGACTCAGGCTCAACAGCGTGTCCGAGGGAATCTTCAGGATGATGCTCAACCGGCGCAGCGTGGGGACGCTGGGCATCATTCCCCCGCGCTCGATGCGGCCGTACACACCCGGAGCCAGACCGACCTTCTCGGCCGCTTCCGCCTGGGTGAGCCCCGCGCGCAACCGGGCGGCACGCGCCGCCGCCCCCAATGCGAGGGCCAGCTTGTCATCCATGCGCTGCTGCGAAATGGGGGGTGGGATGCGTTTCGATGCCATGGTGCCTGACGTACAAAGAGACGTAGGAAGACATTACCCGAGAGGCCAACCCGCGCCTAGGAACTTGCGGCATCTCGTCCTCGCGCGGAAGCACCGCCTCCTGCTCCATGGGTCGTGCACCGCCCCACGACCGGGGGAGTCCTCCTGGACCCCTCTTCCGACCTGGGAGGTCCCCCGCGCGCCAGGAGAGCACACGGGAGGGCGGGCGCCTCCTGCGGCCTCGCGACCCGCATGACCACGTTCCCGGTCTGACAGTGAACACCCCACGACATCTCAACGAGGAGACGGAACGATGACCGGGAAGACGAAACTCGCACTGGCTGGACTGCTCGCGGGCTCCATGGCGCTGGGAACCGCCGGCATGCGCGCGGAGGCCAGGACGACCCCACTGGGCCTCGCCCTGCAACAGGGCGGCGGCACCGGTATGGGACAGACCGGCACGGGCACGGGTGGCACGGGCACGGGTACGGGTGGCACGGGCACGGGTACGGGCACCGGGACTGGTACGGGCACCGGCACCGGGACTGGTACGGGCACCGGCACTGACACCGGCACCGGCGGCGCGGGTACTGGCACTGGCACGAGCACTGACACCGGCACGGGCGGCGCGGGCACCCCGCAGGGCCAGGGCACCCTCGACCCATCCAGGACGAACGACACGGGTGACACGAGCACCCTGGACGAGCCCGGCACCGGCGGCACGGGCACCACGCAGGACCAGGGCACCCTCGACGAGCCCGGTACCCTCGACGAGCCCGGCACCGGCGGCGCGGGCGCCGATGACATGACGGATGACCCGGCGCTCGACGAGCCCGGCACCGGCGGCGCGGGTGACCTCGGACAGGACCGCGTGGGTGATGAGGACGAGGGAATCCTCCGCGATGAGGGGCTCGACCATCAGGAGGGGCAGGCCGATCAGGACACCGTGAGCCCTCCGGGCACGGGCCAGCAGCAGCGCTAACCCGCCGGACGCCTCCCGGGCTCCGCCGTGCCCACGCTGGAGCCGGGAGGCCGGGCTATCTGGAGGATGAGCTCGCGCCGGCGCCGGGCCATGTCGAGCCGGCGCTCGAGCGCGGTGCGCTCCTGACGGACTTCGTGGGACTGGGTGGCGGCGCGGGCCGCGAGCGCCACCAGCCGCTCATGGATGACCTGCACCTCCTGGTCGAGGAGCACGGGCTGGATGTGGCGAGGAACCTTGCCCCGGCCGAGGGCGACGTAGTGGTTGTTCTCGATCCACACGGGCAGGACGGACGAGCCCTCCAGCGACACGGGCGCGCCCGGATGGGGACGCGTGAGCGAGAGCCGCAGCAGCAGGGAGTCGCGCTTGCTGCCCACCTCCTCCGACCGCGGGCCGTGGACGTAGTGCCGATCCTGGTTGGCGATGAGGTTGCCCAGGGAGAAGGCGACGAGCGTGTCGCGTCCGGAGGTGGTGCGGTACGACTCGATGGGCTGTAGCACATGGGGGTGGTGGCCGATGATGGCGAGCGCGCCGGCCTCCAGGAGGGCACGGGCCAGCTTCCGGTCATCCGGATGCGGCGTGTGCGAGTACTCGGTGCCCCAGTGGATGGCGACGATGAGCGCGTCGCAGCGCCGGGCAGCGGCGCGCACCACCTCCACGGCGGCCTCCGGGGCCAGCCAGGAACCACCCGCCTTGGCGTTGTAGGGCACGTAGGCGACGTGGGGCGAGGTGTCCGGCTCGTTCGGATTTCGCGCGCCGTTCAACCACCGGGTGAAGGACAGGAAGCCGATCCGCATCCCGCGCTTCTCGAGGATGAGGGGCGTCCACGCGGAGGCCTCGGAGGAGCCCGAGCCGACGCTCCGGAGGCCCGCCTCCGCCAGGTACTTCCACGTGGAGGAGACACCCGCGCGGCGCTGGTCGAAGGCATGGTTGTTGGCGGTGGACACGACGTCCACCCCGGCGGAGGCCAGGGCGCGCAGCATGGCGGGCGGCGCGTCGAAGATGAGGGGCGCGGTGGGCGCGCGGGGATCTCCGCTGACGGGCGTCTCCAGATTGACCATGGCGACGTCGGCGGTGCGCAGCACGTCGGTGATGGGTCCGAAGACGTGGTCCCATCCCTCGTTGTTGAGCGACCGGTGGGTGCCATCTCCGTCCTGGATGGAGCGCGCGTGGTCGGCCGCGGCCTCCTTCACCTCGCCATGGGGAATGACATCCCCACCGAAGACGAGCTCCACGCGGTCGGGTGTGGCGCCATACAGCAGGGGAACGAGCAGAAACGCCTGAACGAGCACGCCCTCACGCTATCCGAGCAGGCGGGGTGATGGACAGGGGGCCCCCCTCGTGGACGGGAGAGCAGCTTGCGAGCACCTGGGGGCATTCACAGGGTGAAGGGAAGAGCAGTCCCCCCCATCCGGGTCTGGAGGGCCCGTCGATGCCACCGCACCTGGCGAAGCTGTGGAACTCCATCCAATCGAGCCTCTGGTTGCGGCCCGTGCTGTTCGTGGCCACGGGCATCGTGCTCGGACTGGTGCTGCCGACACTCGACCGGATCTGGCCGGGACTGGGCCGGGAAGTGCGCTCCCACGAGTTGTCCATCTACATCCCCACCACGCCGGACAGCAGCCGCGAGGTGCTCATCAGCATGGCGGCGGCGCTGGTCACCGTCATGACGGTGGCCACCTCCATGACGATGGTGGCGGTGCAGCTCGCCTCCACGCAGTACACCCCACGGCTGCTGGGGCGCTTCATGGCGGACCACGACACGCAGCGGGTGCTCGGCACCTACCTGCTCACCGTGGTCTACCTGCTGCTCCTGCTATCGGTGGTGGGCACTCCGGAGTACGAGGGCCAGAAGAGGGACCTGCCAGTCCTGTCGCTCGGGGTGGCGATGCTCCTCACCCTGGGCTGCCTGCTGCTGCTGCCCCACTTCCTCCACCACGCCGGCTGGTCCGTGCAGGCGAACACCATCATCTCGTCCATCGGAAGGGAGGTCATCCAGGAGCTGGACCGGTTGAAGCTCGACGAGATGCGGGAGCTGGGCGAAGAGCTGCCCGGCCCGGCCGGGAAGTCCACGACCGTCACCGCGAGGGAGACGGGCTACGTGCAGCTCCTGGACGAGGAGCGGCTGATCGCGGCCCTTCCCAAGGAGGTGCACACGGTGCGGCTCGACGTGAGGACCGGGGACTTCCTCTTCCCGGGGCTGCCGCTCCTGTCGCTCTGGCCCCCGGTCCCCTTGACCGAGCGGCAACGGAAACGGCTGCACGCCGCGCTCGCCGTGGGGAGCACCCGCACCACACAACAGGACGTGCTCTACGGGGTAAGGCAGCTGGTGGACATGGCCCTCAAGGCGCTCTCGCCGGCCATCAATGACGTCACCACGTCGGTGATGGTGATCAACGAGCTGGGCGCGGTGGGGCGGGCGGTGGCACACAAGCGGCTGCTCGGCCAGGGTTGGTGGATGCGGCGCATCCGTGGCGTGACGCTGCTGCGCCCTGGCTTCGGGCTCGCGCCCTTCCTGCAGGACGCGTTCGGGGAGATTCCCCTCGCCGCCTCTTCCCAGCCCCGGGTCATCCTGCGCATCCTGGAGGTGCTCGCGCAGATCGCCAGTGTCGAGCAGGACGCGACGATCCGGAGGATGCTGGTGCGGACCGGCCGGTCGGTCTACGCGGCGGTCCGGCTCTCCGAGCAACGCGAACGTGACATGCGGCTCATCGATGAGCTCTGGCTCGGGCTGCAGCAGAAGGAGGCTCCCCTGTCCGCTTCCCTTCCGTGCGAAACGGTGCACTGAGGAATTCCTGGTGAAACGCGCGGAGGGCTCGAGCATCTGGGGGGCATGCCAAACCGACTGCTTCCCCTCACCGTGGCGGCTGTGCTGATGGGTACGGCCGCCGTATCCGCGGAGCGTGCGATGTCCTTCTTCGAGCTGCAGACCAAGCGCCTCAATGGCCAGGCCGTGAACCTCTCCGAGTACAAGGGGAAGGTGGTGCTGGTGGTGAACACCGCGTCCGAGTGCGGCTACACGCCCCAGTACGCGGGGCTGGAGAAGCTCTGGGGCGAGTACAAGGACAAGGGGGTGGTGGTGCTGGGCATCCCCTCCAACGACTTTGGAGGCCAGGAGCCCGGCAGCGCGGAGCAGATCGCGAAGTTCTGCGAGCTGCGCTTCAAGGTGACGTTCCCGATGCTCGAGAAGGTGAAGACGAAGGGCGCGGGCCAGTCGCCCATCTACGAGTTCCTGGCGCGCAAGCACGGCGAGCCGAAGTGGAACTTCCACAAGTACCTGGTGGGCAAGGACGGCCAGGTGCGTGCCGCCTTCCCCAGCTCGGTGACGCCCGAGAGCGCCGAGCTCAAGAGCGCCCTCGACAAGGCCCTGGCGGAGTAGGCCGGGCGCGATACCGGGTCGTGGGAGGAGGCTCGGGCCCTAGGGCGCGCGCCCGCTCCCCGCCGTGAGCCAGGACACCACGCGCCGCAGCTCGGCCTCCACCTTCCTATCGGGCTCCCCCACCGTTCCGGACCGGAAGAGCGAGAGCCCCTCCAGCAGGGCCACGAGCAGCTCCGCGCGTGCGCGGGTCTCCGCGCGGGACAGCCTTGGAGCCAACTGGCCCAGCCGCTCCGCCACCGTGTCGGTATAGCGCGCGTAGAAGGTCCGAAGCTCCGCGGCGATGGCGGGCTCCCGCGCCGCTAGCGCCCACAAGTCGTAGAAGAGCCGGTAGCTGGCGGGGTCCAGCTGATCCTCCAACAGGGCCTTCAACGACTCGTCGAGTGCCTCGGCCGGGTCTCCCGCCGCGCCCATCCGCTCCTCGAGCCGCGCCGTCGCCCGCTCCAGGACGCGCGCGAGCAGGGCCCGCACCAGCTCCTCGCGAGTCGCGAAGTAGTACTGGAGGTTGCCCAGCCGGATGCCCGCCCGTTGGGCCACCCCGCGCAGCGTGAGGGCCGCGTGTCCCTCGTCCACGAGCAGCCGTTGCGCCGCGTCGAGGATGGCTTCGCTCCGCTCCTGGCCCTTGCGGGAGGCACCACGCGTGCTCATGCCGCCCGCCTCTCCCCCTCCGTGCCGCCCTGGACCTCGAGCTCCACCCCCAGGGAGCGCAGCGCCGCGAGCGCTCGCTCTGGAGACGGGGTCTGCTCCGGGAAGGCGACTCCTCGAGGGGGTGCGTCTCCATCCAGCCCGAGCGCGCGCTCCAGGGCCAGGGTGGCTCCCGCCGCGGTCAGGTGGGCCTGACCCCGAGCATCCACCAGCGTGGCCGTGCGCGACCCACCTCCCGAGGAGACCTCGATGCGGACCACGGCCCGGCCCCCCTGGCCGGAGCTACGCAACAGGGCGCGACGCACGCCCCGGAAACGCTCCCCCCGGAGCAGGTGGATGAGACCCAGCCCCCGGAGGGCCTGGAACGCGAGCGTGGCCGACTCGTCACTGAAGCCGATGCGCGTGGAGACCGTCCGCGCGCCGAGCACCAGGGGAAGCGTGAGCTGCTCGGGCGTATCGAGCCGCACCACCCGGCGGGGCCGGCCCGCGAGCTCGACCCGGCGCGCTCCGGTCAGTGGCTCCACCTCCCGGCGCCGTCCCTCCTCCATCACCTCGAAGGGGAGGTGCATGCGGTCCATGAACTCGATCGAGTCCTCGCCCGCGCGATCGGCCAGGTCATAGAGGATGGAGGTGTCGATGGATTGCGCGCCCCCCAACTCCCGGGCCAGCGCCGCGCCCACCAGTGGGACGATGCCTCCCATCCATCCGGAGGCGAGAACGACAGGAGCACGGGGCGGCTCCACCGCCACGCACGCCAGGGCCTGCTGCACGCGCGCCGTCCAGCGGGTGATGTCCACGAAGGGGATGCCCGCGTGAACGCACGCGCGCAGCAGCCGGTCCAGGGGATCGTTCACCAGGGTGACCACGGCACGTGCGGAGAAGTCGAGCGGGGCCGCTCCCATGAGGTCCAACGCATGGAGCGACGCCCCCACTTCCGCCGCCAGGGCTTCGCCCCGTGAGGGCGTCCGTCCGGCCAACACCAGCGGCAGCGAGGGATGACGGGCCCGGAGCATCCGGGCCACCTCACCTCCGACGACTCCATACCCCCCGGCGAGCACCACGGCCCCGTTGGGGTCGTACCGGAGCGTGTCCCTCACGACGATTTCCCGAGAGCTCATGGGAAGAATATAGGTCATCTGACCTAATTCTTCAACGGGTGTCGACGAAGCCTCGCGCGTCGAGCTCGCCGGGCTCAGACGATGCCGCCGTTCGGCGCGTTGGCGCCGGTCACCAGCTCGAGCACCTTGGCCAGTGAGTGAGACCTTGACCGAGACGGAAATCACGCGCATGTCGTTCCCGTTCCTGAATGGGGGTATCAGATGAAGGAGTTGGCGTCTCTCGCCCGCCTCGACGGCATGGCCCAGGCGGAGCTGTGTGCGCGGGGAGAGATCTCCGCGGACGAGCTGTTCGACGCGTGCCTGGCGCGCATCGACGCGTTGAACCCGCTGTTGCGTGCGGTCACCACGGCCGCTCGCGAGCGCCCCCGTCAGACGAACGCGGGTCCGTTCTCCGGGGTGCCGTTCCTGGTGAAGGACGCCACGCCGTGGCCGGGGCTGCGTTGGACCATGGGCTCGCGGCTGTTCGCGGCCAACATCGCCCGGCAGCAGACGCCCTACGGCAAGCAGCTCCAGGAGTCGGGGCTCGTGTGCGCCGGCAAGAGCGCGACGTCGGAGTTCGGTCTGCTCTTCAGCACCGAGACGTTGCTCGAGGGCGTGACGCACAACCCGTGGAACCTCGCCTGCTCGGCCACGGGCTCGTCCGGCGGCAGCGCGGCCGCGGTCGCCGCGGGGCTCGTCCCGCTCGCGCACGCCAACGATGGCGGCGGCTCCATCCGCGTCCCCGCGTCCGCGTGCGGGCTCTTCGGCTTCAAGCCGAGCCGTGGCCGCACGGTGCCGGCCAGCTTCGGCCGCTCGGACTTCGGCGACATGACGAGCGAGCACTGCATCAGCCGCTCGGTGCGTGACAGCGCGTTGTTCCTGTCCATCACCGAGGATCGCTCGAGTGGTACGCCCGTCGGCTTCGTGCGCGAGCCGATCGCCCGCAAGCTGCGCATCGCCACCTGGACGCGGACGATGATGGGCGAGGAGCCGGAGCCCGCGGTACGCCGCGCCTACGATGAGGCGGTGGCGCTACTCACCGGGCTCGGTCACAGCGTCGAGCCAATCGCGCCGCCCGGGTTCGACCGTGCCGCGCTGAGTGACGCGTTCTTCATCGTCTCGGGTGCGGCCATCGCGGGCATCGTCGAGATGATCGACCAGACGCGTGGTGTGCCCGTGCAGAGCGACGAGCTCGAGCCGTTCACCTGGGCGCTGGTCGAGACCTTCCTCGCGCGCGGTCCCGACGCGCTGCCGCAATCGCGCGCCGTCTTCGCGCGGGCGGTGCACGCCTACCACGAGACGACCCGAGGGTATGACGTGGTGCTCACGCCGACGATCGCCACCGAGCCCTGGCGCATCGGGCACCTCTCGCCCATCCTCGGGCGTGAAGAGCTGATCCGCCGCACGGGGCGCTCCGTCGGTTACACATCGCTCCACAACATCGCGGGCTGCCCCGGGATGTCCGTGCCCCTCCACTTCCCGGAGAACGGTCTGCCCATCGGCACCCACTTCGCCGCGGCCCCCGGCGCCGACGCGCTGCTCCTCGGCCTCGCGTACCAGCTCGAACAGGCGCGCCCGTGGAAGGACCGTTGGGCGCCCTACTCGATTCCCGCGCTCTACGAATGAGAGGGGATGGGGCTCGGCCGCCGGAGCCTGTCCTCGAAAGAGGCCAGCCGGGCGGTGGGCATCTGGCTGAGCCTTCCCTCGCTCGAAGGAGGGTCCACGCGGGCCCGGGCGCGTCCCCAACTTCCTCTGGAAGTTCCGCCCACGGTCGAGGAGGCGAATGCCATGAGCCAGTTGATCACCAAGAAGTTCTCCCAACCCGATGAGCGGCGGCCCTTCATCGCGCATGGCCATGTGGACGTCATCCATCTCGACGGCCGCACCATGGGATTGATCGTCTGCGAGCCCGGATGGACCTGGTCGAAGGACGTCCAGCCCATCGCTGGGACGAAGAGCTGCCAGGTTGCCCACTCCTGCTACTACGTCTCCGGGAGCATGGAGGTCATCATGGACGACGGCACCCGGAAGACGCTTCACGCGGGGGACGTGGCCTACATTCCGCCCGGGCACGATGCGAGGGTGGTGGGCGATGAGCCCTGCGTACTGGTGGACTTCGAGGGCATGTCCAACTACGCGCAGCGCGAAGCCTCCACGGAACGGGAGGAGTCCACGGGACTGACGACCCCACTCATTTGAAGTCACAGGTACGGCGGGCGACTCCACCCAGATGCCCGATCAAGGGCATGACCAGGAGGACGCCATGAATCGTAGAGAGCTGATCATCCGGGCGTGGAAGGACCCGCGGTACCGGGCGAGTCTGTCCACGGAGGAGCGCGCGGCGCTGCCGGAGAGCCCCGCGGGCCAGTCGATGGCGGAGCTCGAGGAGTCGCAGCTGGACCAGGCCGTGGGTGGCGGGTTGCCGGGCGGCGGCATCATCACCTCGCCCATCCGCTGCCGCACCGTGGCCATCGCCAAATGCGGGCCCACCCTCACCTGGGTCGGCCCGTGTCCCCCTCCTCCCGTGCTGGAGTGAGGGCATGCACGGCTGGAGCCCGGTTCGCCGGGCTTCAGCCCCCATGCTGTCCAAGCAGCCCACCGCGGAAGAGCCGCTGACTCGCCTGGACCTCCTCACATCCAGAGCGAGGCCACTCTGCCTGTTCGAGCACGAGGGACGCCCCCCAACCCCAGGTCCCTGGACCCCATGCGGGAACACCTGTCCGTTCTCGAGGCGCGGGTCGCGGCGCGGCCCATTGCGGGCAGAGGATGGCATGACCATACAACTCCATGGCCGCTGGAGCCTCAGCGTCACCAAGGCGATTCACTCCTGGGAGAATCGCTTCCGAATCCAGGGAGCGACCACGGGCAGCGGCACGTATCCGCCCACCGTCGGCCTCGCGGTGGTTGCCGACGGCGCGAGCTGGTCGTTGGTCGCGGAATATCGGGAGTCCACCGCGGACGGTTGGAAACCTTCGGAGATGATGATCGACCCAGGGGTCGAGCGGGTGGACATCCTGGCCACCATCGGTGCCGAGGACCCGCTCCCTTCCCGTGACTTCGAGGACATCCAGTGGGAGGCCAGGTACCTCGGCGGCACGATGCTGGAGATCCCCTACCGGCCCTATGCGGTGCGCACCACCGACCTCTTTCAGATGCCCGACGGCATTTTCGAGGCGGCGCTCGGCACGTACTACATGGCGGTCAGGGTGGTGAACCGCTGGGGCCTGCCCTTCACCGAGAACCACGTCCTCGACATCACGCCGGAAAGCCGTGCCATCCTGGCCGCGCGTGGCATCGTCGTGCTCGATGGCTGGTCCAACGCGGAATTGGCCGCGCTCGGCCAGACGCAACTCGGCAGCGGCATCGTGCTGGGACCGCTGGTGCCAGGAGCCGCGCGCACCGTCTACTTCAAGGTCAATGTCAGTGGTGCGGCCCCGCGCAAACACGAGGTCGAGTTCGTCTGCTGGAACATGGCCGGCATGCAAGATGTCAACAACCCCAACCGCCGGGTGCGCAAGCACATCTTCGTCAGCCGCACCCGCATCGACCAGACGACGGGGGAGGTCGTCTCCGAAGTACAGGAAGGCACACTGCGCTTCAGCCTGAAGCAGTTCGCCTTCGACCGGGAGACCGCCTACAAGGGCCGCAGGCGCCTGCCCAAGCGCCCCGGAGGTCCTGGTCGCGATCCGGCGGTGCGCGAGGCGATACGGGAGGCCCTCAAGTCAATCCTGGACGGGCGCGAGGTCGATCCCTGCGAAGTCTTGCACCTGCTGGCCTGCCACTGCACGGGGAACGGGAGACCTGGAGGACCGAGAGACCCCGACAAGCCCCACGACGGCCGCTTCGAGTACGACCCCTTCTACGCCTTTCCCACCCGGTTCTCGTTCTCGGTGACACCGCGCACTCCCTACACGGGCCAGTACGGGCCCATTCCCTACCAGGACCCGTGGTGGAAGGTGCTGCTCCTCATCATCGCGGCCATTCTCCTGATCGCGGCCCTGCTCGAGCAATCCTCCGACCTCGCCTACCACGACGAGGATCTGGTGATTGGAACGCTCAACCGCTGGAGCCAGAACGACATCGACGCGGCGCTCTGCCTGCTCGACACCGATCGGGCACTGGGCTTCTCGCAGGTGCTGGACGCCCAATCCGATGAAGACAATCAAGGCTTCATCAACGCCCTCGACGGATTGGTCAACGTGAGCGGGCCTGTGATGACGCGCGCCGAGATCGACGACATCCTGTTGACGACACCGCCGAACGACCCGAGGCGGCGGGTCTTCAAGTCCGGCGCCACCACCGGCCTCACCCACGGAATGATCCGCACGCTCGCACCGGATGGACACGACAAGGCAACCTGGGGCATCGATCAGCTCATCATCGACCGCGATCCGGCTTTTGGTGAAGACGTCAGCATCCCCGGCGATTCCGGCTCGGTCTGGGTACACACGGCGACCCTGCGGCCGATCGCGCTGAACCACAGCGGCTCGCGGGATGCCAACGACAACCCCACGGGCGACACCGCCTGGGCGTCATTGCTCGAGGATGTATTCGCCAGAATGGGCATAACCCTTTGATGGGGAGGCTGAGAACATGCCGGACGACAACCGAGCGAAGATCGACAAACTGAACGCGCTGGTCGCTCGGTTGCGAGGGGAATACGCCAGCGATCCGAACGTGCGCACCATCGGTTGGGGACTCAAGCGTTCGAAGGGTTCCCTCCAGGACGTACTCAGCATCATCTTCTACGTCAAATCCAAGCTGCCCTCGGAACGGGCCATCGCCTCGGCGGGCTCACATCCCATTCCAGAGGAGCTCGAGGGATATCCGACCGATGTCGAAGAGGTACGCCCGGGAACCCAGTCGGCTGGACAGCGGGATGACCGACAGTTCGACCCGCTCGTCGGTGGGCCGGCCACCAGCAATGCGGAGGAGCATCTCTTCTGGTTCAACGGCAGCGGCACGCTCGGCATGCTGGTGCGGGACGCGAGCACCAACGCGCCCATGGCGCTGTCGAACTGGCATGTCTGGGCTGACGGCGGCGACGAGGGTGACGACATCATCCAACCCGGGCACCCGACGGCTGGCGACCACCTCGAGGGCGTGGGAAAGGTGTTGGCCTGTGGGCCGCTCTTGAGCACCGTCATTGAATGGGAAGCGCCTTCACCTCTGGCCGGCGGACTCTACGGTGGGGCGGCGGCGGCGGCCGTGGCGGCAGCGGCCAGCGACTACCGCGACCCGATCCGCCGTGGCCAGGATCAAACCACCCCGGATCCAGGTGAGCGCACCCTGCGCGAGGAGGTGGAGATGGCGATCGAGTACCCGCAGCTGCCGTTGCCGGGCCGCCCCTTCCATACGCAGGTACGGTGGCACTACCAGCGCCATACCGAGCGCCGCGTGCTTGAGCACACGGTCAAGGAGGAACGCGTCAACTCGCAATTCCTCCTGGGCAAGATGATCGTGACCGACCGCGGCTCCTACAAGCCGGGCGACGTGGTCAACCTGACGGCCGCGGTCTGGGACTATCAACCGCGCCCTTGCGACGCCTACCACGTCGTGGCGCACCTGCTGCCGCACAATCGGCCTGGAGATGCGCTCAGGGTAGTGCTGCACCCGACGACCTGCCCGAGCAGCATCCATCCCTTCCCGCCGGAAGATGACGACCAGCAGCGGACCTGCCTGGACTTCGCTCGGTTCTCCCTGGGTGAGTATCCGTCCAAGGGCGCCTTCAATTGGTTGACGTACCTCAGCCAGTCGCAAGAGCCGGTCCGTATCGTCAACTGGTACAACAACACGCCCGCGCTGGCGATCCCGGCGGGCTCGTTGCGGCTGTCGCACATTCCAACGAATCGCGTAACGGCGCGGGTGGTACAGTTCACCAGCACGCCAGTGACAATGGCGGCCTACAACGCGTCGGGACAATCGCTCGGCCAGACCACGGCACCGAATGTCCAGGGCGTCGAGCATGTGCTCGAGCTCGGGGCCGAGGGCATTGTGGGTGTGGTGCTCCGGGGGGGCGGAGGCGAGGGTGTGTTGCTGGAATACTGTGTTCACGGTGGTGCCAGGACAAACCTGTCGAACGTCATCACCGAATCGATAGCCACCGGGCTCGCCCTGGAACTGCCGGACCTGAAGCAGGCTGACCGGCGGCTGAGGGCAAAGCGCTGCTGTTATACCGGGAGCATCAGGCTGCCCCCGACCGAGAAGCAGGGCAAATGGGATGTGCATCTCGTGGTGCAGAACGTGAATCACGTGCCAGAGGGCACCCCCCCGGAGCAGGCGGCCACCGTCATCGGCGGGCATGTGCTGAGCGCCCATGCGGCCCCTGATCTTGTCGGTTGCGGCGTCATCATGCTGCTCGATCACGTTTTCGACGTGATTTGACGGCGGAGGCGCTCCCCTGAATCGCATCAGCGGGTACCATGTCCCTCCGGTATGCGCGCCCTGGGCTTCCTGCTCCTGCTGTTGCTGGCTGCTCCTTCACTCGCGGAACCCGAGCGGACGAAGGCGAAGACGGTGCTGCTCTTCATGCCGGAGGACGTCTCGGTGCCGGCCATCGCGGACTTCGCCCGGAGCTTCCGGCAGACGCTACAGAGCGAGTGGCGGGAGCCCGTCACCGTCAACATCGAGTACCTCGACATGGCCTGGTTCGGCAGCGCCGGGTACGAGCGGGCGCTGCGTGACTTCTATGTGGCCAAGTACCGGGAGCGGCGCCCCGAGGCCCTCGTCGTCTTCGCGGATGCCACCCCCTTCCTGCTCAAGCTCCAGCAGGAGCTGTGGCCACAGGTGCCGCTCCTCTCCATCGTCAACGACGACTTCCTGGCGCGGGCCCTTCCCCAGAGCCCCTACCTGCGAGGCAACTGGGCGGACCTCGACATACCGGGCACGGTGCGGATGGCCCTGCGGCTCCTCCCGGACACACGCCATGTCGTCCTCGTCCTCGGCTCCAGCCAACGCGAGGTGGACGCCTGGAGCTTCGTGGAGCAAGAGGTCCGCTCCGCCGCGCCGGGCCGCGAGTTCATCGGCCTCACCGGGCTGACGCTGGAGGAGCTGCGACAGCGTGTGCGCACCCTGCCCGAGGACAGCGTGGTCTTCATGATCGGCTTCATGCGCGACGCGCGGGGTCAGAGCCTCATCGGGCGCGACGTGCTGCGGCTGCTGCATGCCGACGGAAGTCCCCCCATCTTCAGTGTCCACAAGACGATGCTGGGCCAGGGACTCGTCGGGGGCATCCTGCTGGACTACGAGCTGCTCGGCCAACAGGTGGCGCGGCGCACCATGCGGCTGCTGGGGGGTGAGCAGGCCGCGAGCCTGCCGCCCGGTCCCATCGAGGCCAACGTGCTCGCCTTCGACGCCAGGGAGCTGAAGCGCTGGCGCATCCCCGAGAGCAGCCTGCCCCCCGGCAGCGTGGTGCATTTCCGCGAGCATGGCCTCTGGGAGCGCTACCGCTGGCAGGTGACGCTGGCACTGGCGGCCGGCCTGCTCCAGGCCGTGCTCATCGCCGTGCTGCTGCTGGAGCGCCGCGGGCGCATGAGCGCCCAGCGGGTGAACCTGGCGGTGCTGGATTCGCTCCCGGGCTCCGTGGCCATCCTCGACAGGCACGGGGTGGTGCTGCGGGCCAACCCGGCCTCGGCCCGGCTCGAGGGCCTGGGAGGGCTGCCCACCGAGAAGCTCTTCGTACCGGGAGGCCCGTACCTGGAGACCTTCCGCGAGGCGGCGCGCACGGGCCACCCCGAGGCGGCCAGGGTGGCCACGCTGCTCCAGGAGGTGCTCTCGGGCCACGCTCACGAGGACGTGGTGGAGTTCCACGGCTTCGCGGCGGACTCGTGGTTCGAGCTGCGCGCCCGGCGATTGGAGCTGCCCGAGGGCGGGGCCGTCGTGTCCCTGGTGGACGTCACCCCCCGCCGGCGCGCCGAGCTGGAGGCACGCCGGGCCCGGGACGAGCGGGCCCACATGGAGCGCGTGGCCGCCGTGGGAGAGCTGGGTGTCTCCATCGCCCACGAGCTGAACCAACCCCTGGCGGCCATCCTCACCAACGCCGAGGCCGCTCAACGCCTGTTGGAGCGAAATCCCACGGACCTCTCCCTGGTGCGCGAGATGCTCCAGGACATCATCTCCGACGACAAGCGGGCCGGCGAGGTCATCCGCCACATGCGGGCACTGTTGAGGAAGGGCGAGTTCCCGGCCACCGCCCATGACTTCAACGAGCTGGTGCGGCAGGTGACGCGCCTGGTGAGCAATGACGCGCAGCTTCGCGGGGCCTCCCTCACACTGCACCTGGCCGGCTCACCCCTCCCCGTCAAGGGAGACGGCGTGCAGCTCCAACAGGTAGTGCTCAACCTGATCGTCAATGCCCTGGACGCGGTGAGCCCGTGCCCGCCCGGAGAACGGCAGGTCCAGGTGTGCACCCGTCAGGTGGAGGACCGTGTGGAGCTGATCGTGGAGGACACGGGCGTGGGCTTGAGTGAGGAAGTGCTCGCTCACATCTTCGAGCCCTTCTTCACCACCAAGCCCAAGGGCCTGGGCATGGGCCTGTCCATCAGCCGCTCCATCCTCGAGGAACACCAGGGACGCCTCCAGGGCGAGCGCCGGCCGGGCCGCGGCGCACGCTTCCGCTGCACCCTCCCGCTCGCCTGAGAGGGCTGTGCTAGCCTGGGACGCCAACCGGAGTGACGAGGACTCGCGTTGGAAGGCCGCCCGCCTCAAGAGCGTCCCACGGTGTTCGTCGTGGACGATGACCCTTCGGTACTGCGCAGCCTCGTGCACATGTTCCAGGTGGAGGGGTACGCGGTGGCGGAGCTGGTGCGGCTGATGGAGCGGTTGGAATCACTGCCCTGAGCACGCTCCAGGCTTACGCCATTTTAGTAAAAATCCAGGAAAACTGTCAATTCAACAAAGATCCCATGGGCTGACTCCGGGGGAGGAATTACCTGAAGGCTCGCATCTCGCGGTGCCTCCTGGGGGGCGTCGTTCGTCGCTGAGCAGACAATGCCAGCGCAGGAGTGACCCATGCAGACGAAGGATAGCCAGAGCGCTCACGGGTTCGCTCCAACATTCTTGAAAAATGGAGCCGAACCGTCGCCCGTGCGCAGGAGGCTGCCTCCGTCGCTCGCCGCGCGGTACGAGGACATCCGGTTCGCTGGCGAAGGGGCGATGGGAACCGTCTACCGCGCGGAGGATCCGCGGCTCGGACGCCCCATCGCGCTGAAGCTCCTCAAGAGCGGCGAGCCGTCGCTCTGCCGGAGGTTCATCGCCGAGGCACGCGCCCAGGCGCGCATCCAGCACGAGCACGTGTGCAGCGTGTACGAGGCCGGGCTGGCGGATGGCGAGCCGTACATCGTGATGCAGTACATCGACGGCGAGCCGCTGTCGCGCGTGCGCGAGCGCATGACGCTCGAGCAGCAGGTGAAGCTGCTCCAGGAGGTCGCCACGGCGGTGCACGAGGCGCACCGGCAGGGGATGATCCACAGGGATCTCAAGCCGGGGAACATCCTCGTCGAGCAGCGCGAGGACGGGACGTGGAAGCCCTACGTGGTGGACTTCGGCCTGGCGCGCGAGGTCGCGGAGCAGGGACAGACCCAGACGGGTGAGGTGCTCGGCACACCCGCCTATATGTCGCCAGAGCAGGCCAATGGGGACGTGCACCAGCTGGACCGCCGCACGGACGTGTACTCACTGGGGGCGACGCTGTACGACGTGATCGCCGGGCGGCCTCCCTATGTCTCGGAGCACCCGTGGAAGTTGCTCCTGATGTCGGTGCAGGAGGACCCGCCGCCGCTGGGACAGGTGAAGCCGGGAGTCCCGAAGGATCTCGAGACCCTCGTGATGAAGTGCCTCGAGCGGGAGCCGGCGCGCCGCTACGACTCCGCGCGGGCGCTCGCGGAGGAGCTGCGGCGCTTCCTGGACGGCGAGCCCATCCAGGCGAAACAGGCCTCCTGGGGATACCGCCTCTGGAAGAAGGCCCTCAGGAACAAGCTGCTCACGGTGAGCCTGGGTGCGCTCGTGCTGGGAACGCTCGGGCTTGGAGCCGTCTGGGTGGGAGCCCAAAGGCACGCGGAGGAGCAGGCGCGGCTGGCCCGGGAGCTGGGTGAGAGCGTGAAGGAGATGGAGCTGTTCCTCCGCGCGGCGTACGGGCTGCCTCTCCATGACGTGGAGCGGGAGCGGGACGTGGTGCGCGCCCGGCTCGGAGAGCTGGAGCAGCACCTGCGCGCCGCGGGCGAGACCGGAAGGGCGCCCGGACACCACGCGCTCGGGCTGGGATACCTCGCGCTCGGGGAGCCCAGGCTGGCGCGGGAGCACCTGGAGAAGGCACTCGCGGCCGGGTACTCGTCGGCGAGCCTCGAGTATGCATTGGGACGGGCGCTCGGAGAGCTGTTCCGGCGAGCCCTGGAGGACACCCGGCGCATCACCCACCCGGGGGAACGTCAGGAGAAGGTGGCGCTCCTCGACAAGGAGCTGCGCGGGCCCGCCCTCCTCCACCTGCGGGCGGCGATGGGCTCGAGGCTCGAGGTGCCCGAGTACGTGGAGGGATTGATCGCCCTGTACGAGGGCAACCACGACCAGGCGATCGAGAAGGCGCGGGCGGCCTTCGACAAGGCCCCCTGGATGTACGAGCCGAAGAAGCTCGAGGGGGATGCGCTGTACGCCGAGGGCAGCAAGTACAGGCACGACGCGGCGTTCGACTACGAGAAGATGAAGGGCTACTTCGAGCGGGCCTCACGGGCCTACCGGGTGGCGGCGGAGATGGGCAGGAGCGATCCCTCCATCCACCGGGCGGAGTGCGAGCTCTGGGAGAAGATGGGGTGGGCGGACTACTCGCGGGGACTGCCGCCCGGCCCGTCCTTCGAGGCCGCCGAGGTGGCGTGCAACCGCGCGGTGCGCTCGAGCTCGAAAGAGGGCGAGGCCCTGGTGCAACGGGCCCTCGTGCTCCTGGCGCGGGTGCATGTGCTGGGTGGCAGCGTCTCGGAGGATGCGGTTCCCGTGGTGGAGGAGGCACTCGCGGCCGCCGAGGAGGGGATGCGAGCGCGCCCCCGGGATGTCATGGCCCACTACGCGCTGGCCCAGGCCCTCTACCTCCGGGCCCGGATCCTGTCCGCGCTGGATCGCGAGGCCTCCATGGAGCCGGCCATCGCGGCGTACCAGCGGGTCCTGTCATTGGAGCCGGGTTTCACCTGGGCCCACAACGAGCTGGGCGAGGCGTATCTCGGGGAGGCCATGAGAATCCTCGCGCTGGGACAGGAGGCCACGCAACTGCTGGAGAAGGCCTCGCGGCAGTACGAACAGGCCCTGGCGCTCGACTCCGGGTTCGCGTTGCCCGTGGGCGGCTTGCTGGAGGCATCGACTGTCCGGATCGAAGCGGAGATCGCCCGGAAGCGCGAGGCGCCCGAGGCGCACCAGGCGCTCTTCCACGCGCTGACCCGGCTCGAACAGGTGGGCTCGAGCCCCCAGGTCGTCGCGCTGTGGACGGCACGCGCGCATCGGCTCCGTGCCCATCACGACTTCGTGCTCGGCCGGGATCCCCGTCCGTCGCTGGAGAAGGCATTCGAAGTGCTCGGCTCCGTTGCGGGGGACCCGCCGGAGGACGCCTGGCTGCTCACGGAGTGGGTGTTGGACCGCCTCCTCGAAGCCGAGAACGAGCGGCGCCAGGGGAGGGCTCCCGCGACGGCCCTGGCGAAAGCACGGGCCTCGCTGCGGAAGGTGGGCGAGATGGACAGGCGGCGAGCCAGGAGGATCTGCAAGGCGGCGGCTCAACTGAGCCCGCTCCTGGCCCGCGAGTGCCAGTTCCTCCAGAAAAGCGATTCGGAGAACCCCTCCACCCGAATCAAGACATCCAAGACGTGACTCCATCCGTCCTGGAAGGCATTCGACTCAAAACCAGACAGCAGGGCACGACCTCTCGTGCTCGAAACGACCCAGGAGAATCCCATGCAGATGAGGTGCGTACACCTTCTCTTCCTCACTTTCGTCATGCCGGGTCTCGCCGGATGTGGAAGTACCGGGGAAGACCTCGAGCAGGACGCGGCCACCGGACAGGCGGTCGTGCGGAATACGGGCGATGTGGGCGGTGACCGCCCCCCGCCCAACGGCTTGAACGGCACGAAACCCTCCTGTTTCTGGGCCTCCGGCACCCAGCAGGCGCTCAGGATGCTGGGCGGCGCCGCCCTCGACCAGGGCGCCGGGTCGCTCCCGGACATCCCCCTGAGCCAGGTCTCCCAGTCCTGCCGGCACGTCCTCCGCTCCGCTGTCCAGTGTGCCCTCACACCGGACCAGTCCATACGAGATCCCGTGACGGACGAGGTCTACACGGGCTGGTGGGGACTCGCCCCCTCGTGGCGCGGTGAGGTGCTGAATACCGAGGGCCGCCGGTATGTGACGGCGTGCATGGTCCAGAGACTGAACTACTACGGGACTTCCGTCCCCATCCTTCTCGATGGACCCCATTCCGCCCTCGCGGGGGGAACGGCTCATGCCTCGCAGTACCCCATCGAGGAGTCGACCGTCTTCGGTGACCTGTTCTCGTCCACCACGCCCCTGCTGGGGATTCTGCCCGCGTTCAACGTGTTCGTCTGCTGGGAGTCGCTGCTGCCCCAATCCTGTGGCCTGCTGGGACTGCCCCTGCTCCTCGAGAAGCGGATCTGCGACGACGTGCCGCTGTGCGGCCTCTTGACGCTGGGGCCATGTGCCTTGTCGTGCGTGGAGGATGGCTCTCATTGGAAGTGCCGGCCGGGCCTGCTCGGTCCGTTGTGGACGGAGACGGTCCGGGTGAAGCTGGAAACGGCTTCCTGTCAGTGACCGAAGGAGACTCGATGCGGCTAACGCGGTCCGGGCTCGCCGCCGGCCAGGAGTGAGTCGCTCAGGGGTCTCGACCCCCGGAGTACCTCCCTCCGGCGCGCAAGAACCGATATGGAGCGGGGAAGCTTCCTCCTGGGCAAACCATGTTCCTCCTCCTCCTCACCGCCGCCAGTGCACTCTATTCGCTCACCATGGCCGTCCTGCTGGTCCGGGTCATGCGTGCCGTGCCCCAGCTCCAGCGGTTGAACGCGCCGCCGCCCGCACGGTGGCCTCGGGTGTCGCTGATCATGCCCGCGCGCAATGAGGAGCAGACGCTGGAGTCCGCCATGCGCTCCAAGCTGGGGAACACCTATCCGGAGCTCGAGCTGGTGCTGGTGGATGACCGCTCGACGGATGCGACGGGTACCCTCGCCGACACCTTCGCCCGGACCGAGCCCAGGCTCCAGGTGGTGCACGTCGAGTACCTGCCCGAGGGCTGGCTCGGAAAGGTCCACGCCATGCAACGGGGGATGGAACGCGCGAGCGGCGAGTGGGTCCTCTTCAGCGACGCGGACGTCCACCTGGCCCCGGGAGCCCTGGAGAAGATCATCGCCTACGCGGAGCACGAGGGGCTCGACCATGTCTGCGTGTTGCCCGAGATCACCTGCTCCGGATTCGTGCTCCAGATGGCCCTCGTCTCCATGTTCCGGCTCCTGTGCGTGAGCACCCGGATGTGGGCGGTGTCCGATCCGCGTTCGTCCGCCGCCATGGGGGCTGGCGCCTTCAACCTCGTGCGTCGCTCGGCCCTGGAGCGCACGCCCGGGCTGGAGTGGTTGAAGATGGAGATCGTCGACGACGTCGCGCTCGGAATGATGCTCAAGCGCTCCGGCGCGAAGTCGGCCGTGCTCAACGGCCGGAACGGCGTGAGCCTCGAGTTCTACCCGTCCCTCGGCGCCTTCATCCGAGCGATCGAGAAGAGCGGCGCGTCCTTTCCCTTCCCCGCGCTCCTCCTGGGCAACCTGCTCCTGATGGTGCTCGAGTGCGGATTCCTCGCGGGAGTGTTCTCGGGACGCCCGGCGCTCGTGTTATTGGGAGTGGGAACATGGGCACTGGGCTCCGTGATGACCCGGGCCTTCAGTGTCTGGTCGGGCTTTCCCCGAGGACCCGCGCCCCTGGCCTTCCTGGGCGTCCTGCCCGCCGCCTGGGCGGCGATCCGCTCGGCAGTGCTGGCACTCGTACGAGGGGGCGTCATGTGGCGAGGGACGTTCTACCCGACGTCCGTGGTGCGCGCCGGGCAGCGCATGGGACGCTGACGGCCGTCGAGTTGCGGTCTCATCTCCTAGCTACGCGCGACACAGGGGTCCACCCTGGTGAGCGCAATCTCTCCATGGCGAGTTCATCCGAGTTGAAGCCCGTCCTCCCCGAAGAGCCCACGCCGCCCAAGCCGGGCGAAACACGAAGAGGGCCGCACACCTGGCTCTCGCCCCTGTTGGACGGCTTCCTCTCGGAGCACCTGCGCAAGGCGCCCCCCTCCGAGCTCCTCCGGTACCGGGTGCTGATCGGCACCACCCTGTTCTCCTTCCTCTTCTCGGGGCTGTTCCTGCTGTTCGCCCCCTTCCAGCCCTCCCACGTGCCCACGATGATCGTGGGCCTGTGCTACCTGGCCGTGCTCGTGCTGGCACGCAGGGCCACCTCGCTCGCCCTCCCTGGGTTGCTCCTGAGCGCGGCCTCGACGCTGGGATGGGTGTCCTCCAACTTCATCAACGGGGCTCCCCTGGGGGCTACCCATGCCTCGGCCATGCTGCTCCCCGCCATCGCGGTCTATCTGGCGGGCCCCCGCCCGGGGTTCTTCATCACGGCCTTCCTCTGCCTGTTCGCGGGGTTCGTCCTCCCGCTCTATCGCATTCACATCGGCGCCGACCTCGGGACCTACACCCTCGAGGCGTTCTGGAACACGCACATCACCGCGGCCGTATCCCTTCTGGGAGCATGGCTGCTGGGTACGCTGCACAGCACCGCGCGCGATGCGGCCCACGAGGCACTCGAGCGGGCGCTGAAGACCCTGCGGGAGAGTGAGAGCAAGTTGCTCAGCGTCATCGAGAGCACCGATGACCTGATCTGCGCGCTCGACACCAACAGGCACGTCATCACCACCAACGCGGCGATACGGCGGGCCTACCGCATCATCCACGGCCGGGAGTTCCAGCCAGGGCAGGAGTTCTTCACCGGGACGCCACCAGAGTTCCAGGCGCGCTGGGCCCCGCGACTCGACAAGGCACTCGCCGGACACCGTCAGAGGATCGAGGATGACGACAGGATGGGGGACAAGCCCGTCGTGATGGATGTCTCCATCAGTCCCATCGTGGCGGAGGAAGGCCGGGTGACGGGCGTGACCCTCTTCTCGCGGGACATCACCGAGCGCAAGCAGGCCGAGGCCCGGTTGAAGGAGATGCACCGCACCCTGATGGACATCTCGCGCCAGGCGGGCATGGCGGAAGTCGCCACGGGCGTGTTGCACAACGTGGGCAACACGCTCAACAGCGTCAACACCTCGACGGGCCTGCTGAAAGACCAGCTTCGCACCTCGCGGCTCTCCGGCCTGCTCAAGGCTGCCCGGATGTTGCGCGAACACGCTCCGGATTTCGGCACCTTCCTCACGAGGGATCCGCGTGGGCAACGGCTCCCGGGCTACCTCATCGCCCTCTCGGAGCAGTTGGAGAAGGAGCGCGAGACGATGCGGAAGGAGCTCGACTCCCTGAGCGAGAGTGTCGATCACATCAAGTCCATCGTGAGCATGCAGCAGCGGCACGCGCGTGCCGCCGGGGTGGTGGAGCAGCTCCCGGTGCCCGAGCTCATCGAGGAAGCCCTGCGCCTGCACACGGGCTCGCTCGGGCGCGAGGGCATCCACATCGAGCGGGAGTACGCCGAGGTCCCTCCCATCTTCGTGGATCGACACAAGCTGCTGCAGATCCTCATCAACCTGCTGAGCAACGCGCGGCATGCGCTGTTGGAGAGCAACACCCCGGACAAGCGCCTGCGCATCCGCATCCGCCAGGATGCCAGAGGAGAGCGATTGGTCATCGAGGTATCCGACAATGGAGTGGGCATCCCGCCGGAGCACCTGACGCGCCTCTTCTCCCAGGGCTTCACGACGAAGAAGAGCGGCCACGGCTTCGGGCTGCACACCAGCGCGCTGGCGGCCCTCGAGCTGAAGGGGAGCCTCACCTGCACGAGCGCCGGCCCCGGCCAGGGCGCCACCTTCACGTTGGATCTCCCCATGGAGGCAGACACCGAGGCTCAGCCCTTGGGGCAGCAGAATGTTGTTCGATGACAACTCCAGCGCCTCGGTCCCTGAGAGTAACGCACTGGAACACATACCAGGGCCACGAGTACTTGCTCACCAACCCCAGCAACGTCCCATAGTCTCAGCCGTCCCTGGCAGGAGCGGCCTTCCCTCTCGCCGGCCCCTTCGCCAGCCTGTCCGGAGGTCTTCCACATGCGCCGTCCTCTTTGTCTGCCATCCGTCACGCGGGTGCTCGGGCTCGCGCTCGCACTCACCTGTCTGGGTGAGGCCCACGCGGAGCATCAGGAGCCACTGGAGCCCGAGAGTGCGACCCCCCTCGTGAAAGACCCCGGCCCACGGAGCTGCACCTCATTCCGGTACCCGGTCGCGCTCGTCCGGGGACAACCCGCGCATCACGAAGTCGCCGCCGAGCTCTGCGTGCCCGCCGAGCACTCGCGAGACACGGTGCTGCTCACCATGCATGGCTCGACGTACTCCAGCCAGTACTGGGACTTCCCGTACCAGCCCGAGCGCTACTCGTTCGTGCGCCACGCCAACGCCGCGGGCTACGCGACGTTGAACATCGACCGCATTGGCAGCCGAAACAGCGACCGGCCCCTGTCACTCGCCGTCAACCTGACCGCGCAGGCCTACGTGGGCCACCAGCTCGTGCAGGCCTTGCGCAACGGTGCGTTCGGACATGCGTGGAGCCGCGTGGTGCTCGTCGGCCACTCCCTGGGCTCCATCATCTCGATCGCGCAGAGCGCGACGTACCACGACGTGGAGGGACTCGTCGTCACCGGCTGGCTGCACACCCTCGGCCCCTACTTCCCCCTGACCCTGCCGAACTACATGCCCGCTCCCCTGGATCCACGCTTCGCGGGCGCGGGCCTCGACCTGGGCTATCTCACGACACGTTCCGGCAGCCGGGACGGGATGTTCTACCACCTGGCCAACACGGACCCCGCGGTGCTCGCGCTGGACGAAGCGACGAAGGAGACCACCACCGAGCTCGAGGTCGCCGAGGTTCCGGTGGTCGGCAGCGCGGCCATCAGCCACCAGGTCGACGTGCCGGTGCTCAGCGTCGTCGGGCGCTACGACAAGCTCTTCTGCGGCATCCCCGCGTGCGGCGACCTCCTGAGCGCCACGACGTTGGAGCCCCTCATGTACTCGCCGGCCGCCCAGCTCACGCTCGTCGCCATCCCGGCGTCGGGCCACGACCTGAACCTCCACCGCAACGCGCCCACGACATACGCGGTCATCCTGGATTGGCTCGACGCGCGCTTCCCTCCGCTCGGGAACTGATTTCGCGAAGTCGGCTGTGCTCGATAGCCACAACGTCGTGGGCCTTGGCTCGCCGGGCTCAGCCTCCGGAGAGCGCGTCGTGGCCATGACCCCTGAACGCAGGAGAGAACGGTATGCACAAGGAGCTGACCGCACGCATCGAACAGGAGGGCTTCGCCATCGTCCCGGAGGCCGTGCCTGGCACTGTCCTCGATGAGTTGCTCGCGGCGCTCACCACCCTTTCCACTGACCCCGAGCCACGGCGGCGCGGGGGTGTTCGCAACCTCTTCGAGTCCGTTCCCAGGGTGCGAGAGCTTGCTCGCACGGGAGCGATGCGCGAGGCGGCCGAGGCGGTGCTGGGCCCCGGGTGCTTCGCCGTCCGGGCCCTCCTCTTCGACAAGACACCCGAAGCCAACTGGAAGGTCATCTGGCACCAGGACCTCACCCTCGCCGTGCGCGAGCGCCGCTCCGTCGAGGGATTCGGCCCCTGGACCGAGAAGGCGGGCATTCCCCACGTGCAGCCGCCCACCGGGCACCTGGAGCGGATGGTGGCGGTGCGCCTGCACCTCGATGACTGTGGCGCGGAGAACGGACCAGTGCGCGTACTGCCCGGCTCCCACCGCGTCGGGAGACTCGGCCCGGACGACATCGCCGCGTGGCGCGAGCGCACCGCGCCCGTCGAGTGCCTCGTGCCCCGAGGTGGGTTGCTGGTGATGCGGCCACTGCTGCTGCACGCCTCCTCTCCCGCCACGGCTCCCGCGCATCGCCGGGTGCTTCACCTGGAGTACGCGGCGGAGGCCTTGCCGGACGGACTGGAGTGGCACGAGCGATGGTGAGGCACGCAGGGGTCTCGACCCTTGTGGTGTGCACCCGCCGAAGGTGAACGCGCCGTAGCATGTCTCTACTTCCTTCGCGGTATTGCCTCCGCAGGGCTGGCACGTTTTCTTGCCCTCCTTCTGAGCGCATTCACACTTCGACTAAAGCATGCGTGCAGCCACTGAGCAGCAGCCACTTACCACGGAGCCTCTGGCCCATCTGGACGAAGCTGGCCGAGCCCACCTCCTGCATGACCATCTGGTCCAGGTGGGCGAGCGCGCACGCGAGTTCGCCGAGAGATTCGGAGCCGGAGAATGGGCTCGCTTGGCCGGACGCTGGCACGACCTGGGTAAGTACGCTCACAGCTTTCAGCGCATCATCCGTGAAGAAAACGGATTCGAAGCTCACCTCGAGAAGGAAGGTGACAACGGCCCACGAGACCACTCCACCGCGGGTGCTCTTCACGCTCGGCAAAGGCTGGGCAAGAATCTGGGCTCCCTCCTGGCCTTCGCCATCGCCGGCCACCATGCCGGCCTCGCCAACCGTGAACGCCTAGAGCAGCGATTGGAGAGCAGGAAGGACCTGCTGCAGCGCGCATTGGGGGCTCAACCTCCATCGGTACTTCTCGAAGCCACCGCTCCTGCCCTCCCCTCCTTTCTCTCGCGAAAGCCTCGCGACCGCCATGAGGCACAAGCCGCCAGCAGAGACCTGGAACTGTGGACGCGCATACTCTTCTCCGCGCTGTGCGATGCGGACTTCCTCGATACCGAGGAGTTCCTCGCCCCCGACCGCGCACAGTTGAGGGGCGGCCGACCTCCCCTTGAAGTCCTACGCGGGAGGCTAGCCACTTATCAGGAGGGCCTTCGGGCCCGAGCCGTCGCCTCCGAGGTCAACCGCGTGCGCGCCGAAGTGCTCGCGGCCTGCCTCCAAGCAACCGCTCTGCCCCCTGGCGCATTCAGTCTCACTGTTCCCACCGGAGGCGGCAAGACACTCGCCTCGCTGGCTTTCGCCCTGGATCATGCCGCGCGCCATGGCCTGGAGCGCGTGGTGGTGGCCATCCCCTTCACCTCCATCATCGAGCAGAGCGCCGCAGTGTACCGCGACGCCCTGGGCGAGGAGGCTGTGGTAGAGCACCACAGCGCTTTGGATCCAATACGGGAGACTGCGCGCAACCGGCTGGCCTCGGAGAACTGGGATGCGTCGGTGGTGGTGACCACGACGGCGCAGCTCTTCGACAGTCTCTTCGCTCGACGTCCAGGCGCCTGTCGCAAGCTCCACAGACTGGCACGTAGCGTGCTGGTGCTGGACGAGGCGCAGACACTACCCCCTCAACTGCTGGCCCCCATCCTCGACGTACTGGGCTCATTGGTGAGGGACTACGGAACCAGCCTCGTGGTGTGCACAGCCACGCAACCGGCTCTGGGCCGCACCGCGGAACTGCCGGTTGGGCTGGAGGACGTTCGAGAGATTGTTCCGGCCGAGGTTCGCGCCTTCGAGCGCCTGCGCCGGGTGCGAGTGCGATGGCCGGCCGCACCCGAACCCACCTCCTACGAAGCACTGGCCGAGGAGTTGACGCACGAGCCGGACGTGCTGGCCATCGTCCACCGACGCCGGGACGCGCGCGAGCTGTGCGAAACACTGGACCGCAAGCTGGGAGACACCACCACACTGCACCTGTCCGCGCTCATGTGTCCGCGCCATCGCAGCCGGGTGTTGGCCGAACTGAAAGCACGCAAGGCACGTCAAGAGCCGGTGCGGTTGGTGTCTACGCAGCTCGTGGAGGCCGGGGTGGATGTGGACTTCCCCGTGGTCTACCGGGCACTGGGTGGGCTGGACTCGCTCGCCCAAGCCGCCGGGCGTTGCAACCGCGAAGGGCGGTTGAACGGCCTGGGCGAGCTCCGTGTATTCCTCGCCCCCACGGCCCCTCCCCGCGGTGTGGCCAGCACGGCACTCGAGGTGACCCGAGGCCTGCTCGCGGAGAGTCCCGACCTGGACCCCTTCCAGCCAGACACGTGCCGCCGCTACTTCCGCCGCCTCTACGCCGCCAAGGAACTGGACGCCAAGGGCATCCAAGCCATGCGTGCACAGCTCCGCTTCGAGGATACGGCTCAACACTTCCACCTGGTGGAAGACGGCTGGTCCGCTCCGGTAGTCGTCCCCTGGGGAGATGCGGCCGAACACGTAGCACGGCTGGAGCACGCAGGTCCCAGCCGTGAGCGGCTACGGGCGTTGCAAGGCTTCACGGTGCAGGTGCAAGTGAAGCAGCGGGAAGCATGGTTGGCACGAGGTCTGGCTCGGCCGGTGGCGGACACGGTGGTGGTCCTGGGGCCGGAGCTGGCACCGGCCTACGATGAGCGCTTCGGCCTGGTGCCCGAGCGCGTGGGCCTGCTCGACGCGGGCTTGCTGGTGGTGAGCGATTGATGTCCCTGAAGGGGGGACCCTGCCGATGATGAAGAGGGAGAGTGGCCGCTTCCGCGTCCGGGCGCGGGGGCCAGTGGCCTGCTTCACCCGCCCGGAGATGAAGGCCGAGCGTGTCAGCTATGAAGTCATGACCCCCTCGGCTGCACGCGGGCTCCTGGAGGCAGTGCTGTGGAAGCCCTCGATTCGCTGGCATGTGCATGAAATTGCCGTGCTGGCTCCCATCCAGTGGACCAGCTTCCGCCGCAACGAGGTGGGCAGCCGCGCCTCGCCCAAGGTGCGGGACTTCTACGTGGAGGAGCGCCGGGCCCAGCGCAACACCGTGGCTCTGCGCGACGTGGACTATGTCGTCACCTGCTCCTTCGCGCTGACCGGGCGGGCGGGGCCGGAAGAAAACGTCCGCAAGTTCGAGGAGATGTTCGAGCGGAGGCTCGAGCGCGGACAGTCCTTTCATCAGCCCTACCTGGGCTGCCGCGAATTTGTCGCCGAAGTGGAGCCAGCGCCTCCTGTGCTCCGCGCCATCCAGCCGGAGGTGGACCGGCCGCTGGGGCTGATGTTCTACGATTTCGACTATGGGCCCAACGGCCAACTCTCCGTACGTCCGCTCTTCTTCGAGGCCCGGCTCAAGGGCGGTGTCCTTCACGTGCCACCACGAGACGAGGTGCTGCGCGCCAACGGGGGCACCCCATGATGTTGCAGGCGCTCTATACGCTGGCCCGCGAGAAGGGCTGGTTGGAAGACCCGGACTACGAGGAGCACTCCGTCCACTTCCTGCTGCGGGTGGATGATGAGGGACGCCCCTTGTCGCTGGAATCCACGGTTGACGAGCAGGGTCGAGCCAAGGCACTGCGCATTCCCAGGCTGCCCCGGCGCACCTCTGGCGTCAGCGCTGGACTCCTCGTAGACAACGCCAAGTACATCCTCGGCTTGGGAGACCCGGAGAAGGAGAATCCGGAGCGACTGAAGCAGTGCATGGAGTCGTTCCAGGAACGCGTGACCGAACTGGCTCAGGCCACCGGCGACGAGGGAGTCCGGGCCGTACTGCGCTTCCTCGAAGCCCGAGACCAGTGGTTGTCTCGTTTGCTGTCCTGGCGCCCGCGTGAGGAATGGGGCGGAGACGAGTACATCGCCTTCATCTACCTACCGGACGAGGTCCGCTGCGTTCACGAACGCGAGCCTGTGCGTGCATGGTGGAGGGCCACGCGTGAGCGCGAGGAGCAGCAAGGCGAAGCCTCTCGGGTGCGATGCCTCATCACTGGCGAACTGGCACCGCCCGCCCGTCTTCACCCTGCGGTGAAGAACGTGCCCGGAGGTCAGAGCTCCGGCACCTCACTCGTCTCCTTCAATGAGGAATCGTTCTGTTCACACGGACTGGAGCAGGGGTCCAACGCGCCCGTCTCGCGAGCCGCCGCCGAGGGTTACACCACCGCGCTCAACTGGCTGCTGGCACGCGCGGAAGGTCGCCGCTACCGCCATGGTGTCGCTCTAGGTAACAGCGCGGTAACCGTCTTCTGGACGCGCACCGAGACCGGCTTCGAGGACATTCTGACCTCCCTCTTCGAGGCCCCGGACGCCCAGCGCGCGATGGAACTGGCCAGCTCGCCGCTGCGGGGTCTGGAGCCCGCCGACCTCGACACCACTCCTTTCTATGCAGTCACCCTCAGCGGAAACAACGCTCGCCTCGTCGTACGCGACTGGTTGGAAGCCACGGTTGGAGACATCAAGCGAAACGTCCTCCGCTACTTCGCGGACCTGAAGCTGGCGGGAAACGCGGACCAGCCCATCCCACTCTGGATGCTGCTGAAAGCCGTGGATCCACCCGGCCGCGCGGAGCTGCCTCCGCTGCTCGGCACCCGGCTCCTGTCCGCAGCCCTCCGCGGCCACCCCTTCCCTCGCGAGCTACTCGCAGCCGCCCTCCAGCGCCTGCGTGTTCCACCACGTGACGGGGACCCCGCCTGGAATCTCCGCACGCGCGTCTCCCTCATCAAGGCCACCCTCTCGAGGCTGCCTCGTAGCGGCCTACCATCCCTGGAGGTCTCCGTGTCCCTGGACGAAAAGAACACCGCCGTTCCCTACCTGCTCGGGCGGCTGTTCGCCGTGCTCGAGCGATTGCAGTACGCCGCCCTGGGCCAGACCAACACGACCCTGCGCGATCGCTACTTCGGCTCGGCCATGGCCCACCCCGCCATCGTCTTTCCCCAACTCCTGCGTCTCTCCAACCACCACGCATCGAAGGCCGACGAGAAGGGAAGGTGGCTGGAGCGCCTCAAGGACCAGATCTGCGCGGGTCTGCCCGCTCGCACATTCCCCACGACTCTCGGCCTGGAAGATCAGGGCCTCTTCGCAGTGGGCTACTACCACCAGCGCCATCGGTTCTTCGAGGGGCGCACTGCGAACTCCGAGCCCACCGCTGCGTGAGCCACTCCCGATTCCCGACAATCCTTTGCAGGAGCATTTCATGTCCGAACTCAAGAATCGCTATGACTTCGTCCTCCTCTTCGATGTGAAGGATGGCAACCCCAACGGCGACCCCGACGCGGGCAACCTGCCGCGCGTGGATCCGGAAACCGGCCACGGACTGGTGACGGACGTCTGCCTCAAGCGCAAGGTGCGTAACTTCGTGCAGCTCGCACGGAACGGCCAGGAGGGCTACGACATCTACATCAAGGAAAAGGCCGTGCTCAGCCAACAACAGGGCCGCGCCTATGCGGCCCTAGGCCTCGAAGCCCCCGCCGCCGACGATGGCGAGGATGCCTCCAGGACCGAGGAGGGCGGCAAGAAGAAGGCCGCGAAGAAGCCGGCGAAGAAAGCCTCGGACGGCGATGTAGTGGAAAAGGCACGCGACTGGATGTGCCGCAGTTTCTATGACATCCGCACCTTCGGGGCGGTGATGTCCCTCAAGGAGAACAACGCTGGCCAGGTTCGCGGCCCGGTCCAACTCACCTTCGGTCGCTCGGTGGACCCCATCATCAGTCTGGAGCACGCCATCACCCGCATGGCAGTGGCCACCCAGAAGGAAGCGGACCAGCAGGGCGGAGACAACCGCACCATGGGCCGCAAGACGATGGTGCCTTATGGGCTCTACCGAACCCACGGATTCATCTCACCCGCGCTGGCCAGACAAACGCGCTTCGGCCCCGAGGACCTGGAGCTGCTGTGGCAGGCGCTCGGCCAGATGTTCGAGCATGATCGCAGTGCCGCGCGCGGGCTGATGGCCTCGCGGCGCCTCATCGTCTTCGAGCACGAGAGCGCTCTTGGCAATGCCCCTGCCCACCGGCTGTTCGACCTAGTGAAGGTCAGCCGCAAGGACAGCTCGCGGCCCGCGCGCGACTTCTCTGACTACGAGGTGACAGTGGGCTCCGTCCCCAACGGAATCAATCTCGTCGAGCGGACGCTCTAAAGACTGTCCAGAGAAGCGCTCTTTGACAAGTGCATAGCAGTTTGCGTCATCCGGACGCTGGAACTGGCACGCGCCATGGTCGTCGGCAAGGTCGCCAACGCACGCAGGTTCCTCCTCCACGCCCGCCGAGATGCGGCCGAGGAGCGCAAGCCTGCCTTCGCAAAGATCTGTGACCGGCTCGCGCTCCACTTGCGCGCCCTTTCCCGCGCCACTTCCGTGGAAGAGGTCCGTGGCCAGGAAGGCATGGCTGCCCGCGACTACTTTTCCGTCTTCTCCCTGCTGGTGAAGCGCCAAGAGGAGGCTTTCCGCTTTGGCGGACGCTCACACCGTCCACCGAAGGATCGCATCAACGCGCTGCTCTCCTTCGGATATGCCCTGCTGATGCAGGATTGCGCCGCAGCCCTCGCAGGAGTGGGCTTGGACCCCGCCGTGGGATTCCTCCACGAGGAGCGACCCGGACGACTCTCGTTGGCACTCGACCTGATGGAGGAGTTCCGTGTCCCACTGGTGGATCGCTTCGTCCTGTCCCTGGTGAATCGTGGTCAGCTCGGCCCCGAGGACTTCGTCGAGAAGCCCAACGAGGCCTGGAGGCTCACGGACGCTGGCCGAAAGACATTTCTCACCTCCTGGCAGGAGAACAAACGCGGAGAGTTGCGTCACGAGTTCCTCCAGCAGAACGCCCCCCTGGAGCCGCATGCCCCACCTGCAGGCTCTGCTCCTGGCGCGCACCTTGCGAAAGGATTTGGACGTCTATCCCCCCTTCTCCATGGGGTAGCAATCTATGTTCGTCATCGTCTGCTACGATGTGTCCAACCAGGATTCGACTGGAGCCCGCCGCCTCCGCCATATCGCGGAGGCCTGCAAGAACTATGGCGTACGGGTGCAGTACTCCGTCTTCGAGTGTCGGCTGGAAGCCAAAAACTGGGTCGTCCTCAAGAACAAGCTGCTGTCCGAGTACGACTCCCAGCGTGGCAGTCTACGTTTCTATTATGTGTCGATCGCTGATGCACAGCGGATCGAGCACTACGGAGTCCGTCGTCCCCTGGACCCCACCGGACCTCTGGTCGTGTAGGGCGGACTGGAGCGCGAACCCCGGCCGATGCGCTACGCGCCGTAGGTTCGCGCAGCGTGTAACTCACCGAAATCACTCGTTTGGGCCAAGCGCTGCGGGAGTACGCCCAGCCCACGGTCGTCACCTGAAGCCAGGTTCGCGAAAATCGGCTACTTTCCTCAGTGGGTTCCGTGTGTTACGTCACTCGCGGTCGCCCTGCTCTTCGGAGCGGGGCGTGGGTTGAAACTCCTTGTACTCCAGGTCCACGTCAGCCGGCGTCGCGTCGCCCTGCTCTTCGGAGCGGGGCGTGGGTTGAAACCGGAGATCTTCCTCGCGTCCAAGCGCGGCCTAGCCGGTCGCCCTGCTCTTCGGAGCGGGGCGTGGGTTGAAACAACAGCACCCTGACGAGCTCGTCATGGCTATGGAGTCGCCCTGCTCTTCGGAGCGAGGCGTGGGTTGAAACCTCTCCTGGCTGCTGTGGAAGTCCGAGACGGCCGGTCGCCCTGCTCTTCGGAGCGAGGCGTGGGTTGAAACCTCTCCTGGCTGCTGTGGAAGTCCGAGACGGCCGGTCGCCCTGCTCTTCGGAGCGGGGCGTGGGTTGAAACCATGTCCAGCTCGAGGATGGCGTGCGAGTCCCCACGTCGCCCTGCTCTTCGGAGCGGGGCGTGGGTTGAAACTGCAACCCCTCGCCAACCGCAACAACTCCGTCGCCGGTCGCCCTGCTCTTCGGAGCGGGGCGTGGGTTGAAACTGGTACTAGCCGAGCCAGTAGACGGGGAAACTCAGTCGCCCTGCTCTTCGGAGCGGGGCGTGGGTTGAAACCTCCTCTTCTGCCGCCCCGCCACCCTCCCCCTCGTCGCCCTGCTCTTCAGAGCGGGGCGTGGGTTGAAACGCCGTGGAGGCGCGCTACAGCTACGACCAGTCGGAGTCGCCCTGCTCTTCGGAGCGGGGCGTGGGTTGAAACGGAGAGCTCGGCCAGATGCAGGGGCTGGCGCAGATGTCGCCCTGCTCTTCGGAGCGGGGCGTGGGTTGAAACTTCCCGTCCGCCGCGTAGGCACCGAGAACGCCTTGTCGCCCTGCTCTTCGGAGTGGGGCGTGGGTTGAAACTACGAGAGGACCGGCCGCCTTGTGAAGGTGACCAAGTCGCCCTGCTCTTCGGAGCGGGGCGTGGGTTGAAACAAGAGCCAAGCGGACGCGTCCGCGGCCCGTCAGGTCGCCCTGCTCTTCGGAGCGGGGCGTGGGTTGAAACTTCACGTCCTGCACCGCCTTATCACCACCCACGAGGTCGCCCTGCTCTTCGGAGCGGGGCGTGGGTTGAAACGTCTCCCACCTGGATTCCGTGCTGTGTCCCTTGGTCGCCCTGCTCTTCGGAGCGGGGCGTGGGTTGAAACAGGTTGGTCATGGTGGCTCCATGCGCGGGGCGAAGTCGCCCTGCTCTTCGGAGCGGGGCGTGGGTTGCAACGCGGACGCCCTGGACTACGAGTCCGAGGCGAAGGTCGCCCTGCTCTTCGGAGCGGGGCGTGGGTTGAAACGTCTATGAGTGCGTCATCGGCAGCTACCCCAAGACGTCGCCCTGCTCTTCGGAGCGGGGCGTGGGTTGAAACGCGCTGTGGAACGGGCACGCCCGCAAGGAGCTGGTCGCCCTGCTCTTCGGAGCGAGGCGTGGGTTGAAACTTCGAGCTGTAGCGCACCAGGTTGACGAGCCGGAGTCGCCCTGCTCTTCGGAGCGGGGCATGGATTGAAACTGGAACGCCGTGGTGGCATGTCTCGACGCCTCCTGGCCGCCCTGCTCTTCGGAGCGGGGCGTGGGTTGAAACGGATCGTGGACCTTCATCACCAACACCCAGCGAAGGTCGCCCTGCTCTTCGGAGCGGGGCGTGGGTTGAAACATCCAGCCGGCATCGAAGCCGCCCGGGGTGAGCAGGTCGCCCTGCTCTTCGGAGCGGGGCGTGGGTTGAAACCCTCGGGCGCCCCTGACTGCTGCCCGCACGCGGCGTCGCCCTGCTCTTCGGAGCGGGGCGTGGGTTGAAACCCTCTTCCCCCTGGCACTGCTCACCGGCTGCGGTCGCCCTGCTCTTCGGAGCGGGGCGTGGGTTGAAACTGCATCGTCGCATTGCCCGTCCGCGCCTGCTTTTGTCGCCCTGCTCTTCGGCGCGGGGCGTGGGTTGAAACGGGTCCACGTTGGTGACTCGGCGGCTCATCGTGGTCGCCCTGCTCTTCGGCGCGGGGCGTGGGTTGAAACTTGACGTTCTACGCGGACCGCGAGCGGAACTTTGTCGCCCTGCTCTTCGGAGCGGGGCGTGGGTTGAAACAGGTTCTGCGTCATGGTGGCTCCACGCGCGGTGCGGTCGCCCTGCTCTTCGGCGCGGGGCGTGGGTTGAAACGCGTTGGATGTCGTTCCTGACGTGGAGAGCGGAGGTCGCCCTGCTCTTCAGAGCGGGGCGTGGGTTGAAACTTGAGCTGGGCCTTCACGAGACGCCTGAGCAGAGAGTCGCCCTGCTCTTCGGAGCGGGGCGTGGGTTGAAACTCCAACGCGTCCACCACCGGAGACACGTCCTGTGTCGCCCTGCTCTTCGGCGCGGGGCGTGGGTTGAAACTTGTCCCACACCAGCATGTTCTTCGCGGTGACGGTCGCCCTGCTCTTCGGAGCGGGGCGTGGGTTGAAACCTCTACAACGTCAGCAGTGGACATCGCCCCGGCGAGTCGCCCTGCTCTTCGGCGCGGGGCATGGGTTGAAACACCATCATCGCGCTCCAGTCGCCCCAGGGCTCCCGTCGCCCTGCTCTTCGGAGCGGGGCGTGGGTTGAAACATCACCCGCGGCATCGCGCCGCAGAAGGAGAGGTCGCCCTGCTCTTCGGAGCGGGGCGTGGGTTGAAACCTCACCTTCTACGCGGACCGCGAGCGGAACTTCTGTCGCCCTGCTCTTCGGAGCGGGGCGTGGGTTGAAACCTCACCTTCTACGCGGACCGCGAGCGGAACTTCTGTCGCCCTGCTCTTCGGAGCGGGCGTGGGTTGAAACACCTCACGTAGAAGCTTCGTCACGGCGCCGAAGTCGCCCTGCTCTTCGGAGCGGGGCGTGGGTTGAAACTCCTCCTCGGCGCTCGCGCGGGTGCCGGCGGCGGAGTCGCCCTGCTCTTTGGAGCGGGGCGTGGGTTGAAACCACAAGGCGGTGAGGCGCAAGGAGAGCAGCTCGGTCGCCCTGCTCTTCGGAGCGGGGCGTGGGTTGAAACCAGGTACAGGGCGACCGTGGACTCTGGACCCCAGGTCGCCCTGCTCTTCGGAGCGGGGCGTGGGTTGAAACTTCCCGGTGTTCATCATCCCGAAGGGCTCGCTGGGTCGCCCTGCTCTTCGGAGCGGGGCGTGGGTTGAAACATCTTCGCCGAGACCAACACGGGCGGCTCGCTCGTCGCCCTGCTCTTCGGAGCGAGGCGTGGGTTGAAACGACGAGTACGAGGACGCGGAGCTCCTACTGCGTGCACCGGACCATGTGGAACACCGATTCCGGGGCAAGTGGAACACTGATTCCGGAGCATGTGGAACGCCCATTCCGGCCATGTGGAACACCGATTCCGGGCAAGTGGAACGCACCCTGGAAG